>JBDTEI010000386.1:0-3120 GCA_039922675.1 Microcoleus sp. | reverse complement strand
AGCTTTTAGATTTTTCAGATTGTAGATTAGACCTCTTGCAGAAGTCACGGGTTCAATAGAGAAACCGCAGATATCAAACAGATAAACACTGATTGACGCAGATGATTTCAGGATATTTTCCAATGTTTGCAAGAGGTCTATTTTAGATTTATCCCAAATCCCAAATCCACAATCCGAAATCCACAATCCAAAATCTAAAATCCAAAATCTAAAATTATCTTGGTGGGCGACGATTGCGCAAAAACTCAGGAATATCCAATCCCAAATCTTGCGGTTTAATTTTCGTATCCTGCGCCTGTTGAGCAGGAGTCACCGGCACAGTTGCAGCCCGCCAAGGAGCATTAACATTTTGCGTGCGCGAAGCCTGAGACGATGAGATCATTTCCCCCGAAAAACCAGTAGCGATCACAGTAATCTTAATTTCGCCCTGAAGTCGCTCGTCAATCACCGCTCCAAAAATAATATTGGCATTCGGATCGACAACTTCGTAAATCGTCTCAGCCGCCGCATTCACTTCATGCAGCGTCATGTCAGTACCGCCAGTGATGTTAAACACCACACCTCTAGCGCCCTCAATAGACGAAGCTTCCAGCAGTGGCGAAGAAATCGCCTGCATCGCAGCCTCCCGAGCCCGCGACTTGCCAGATCCCACGCCGATGCCCATCAACGCCGAACCCGCATCTGCCATCACAGCCCGCACGTCAGCAAAGTCAACGTTCACCAAACCGGGAATCGTAATAATGTCAGAAATACCCTGAACCCCTTGGCGCAGGATATCGTCAGCAACTCGGAAAGCTTCTTGCACCGGCATTTGTTCCGAAATCACCGACAGCAGCTTGTCGTTAGGAATCACGATCAATGTATCCACCCGGGTTTGCAAAGCCGCAATCCCTTCCTCGGCTTGGCTGGTGCGCCGCCGTCCCTCAAACGTAAAAGGCCGCGTTACTATGCCCACAGTCAACGCGCCCATTTCTTTGGCTACTTCAGCGACAATCGGAGCCGCACCCGTGCCCGTACCGCCGCCCATGCCGGCCGTGATAAACACCAAATCCGCGTGATTCAAAGCATTAGCAACTTCGTCGCGAGATTCTTCGGCTGCTTTTTGTCCGATCGCCGGATTGCCTCCAGCACCCAAACCGCGCGTCAACTTTTGTCCGACTTGCAAGCGTTTGGGAGCATTTGACAGCACCAGGGCTTGGGAATCCGTATTCACGCACCAAAACTCGACCCCAGAAATCTCGCTAGCAATCATCCGGTTAACAGCGTTGCCGCCACCCCCGCCGACACCAATTACTTTGATTCTCGCGGCACTGCTGGGCATTATGTCTTTGGGATTCACCATAGGATCGATATCAATACTATCTACATTTACATAACCAGACTTGCGTCTAAACGGATTGGCAGAATCGAGAGCCACCGGAAAATTTTTTACTTCTTCCGAAGGGGGACTGTCTTGGTCAGACCCCTGTCTATTATTAAGCTTCATTAGAGTCGGGGATAGTAGATTACAGCTTTTTAACTTAACTAAACGCCAATTCACATCAACTATAGGCTAAAGTTGCCGAAAAACTAACACAGATCGAGGCTGAATGTTAGGAATCTCGGATTTTGCCGGTGTCGATCGCCCGTACCTCGCCCCTGGCCCATTCCGCTGCTCGTGCCTTCGGCATTTGTAGGGCTTTGCAGACAAACAAAAAATCGATACTAGCCGGAGACGCTTCTTGAGGGAAAAAATTCAGGATTTTTTTTCCTAAAGGGGCAGCATCAAACCATTGTCCCTATGTCAAGCCCTGCGTATCTATCCCGATCGGTAAAAATTCTGCCGGATGACAGATACTTTCTACCTTCTGTTGACAGAATATCAATTCTGACCGCGAGTTGGCAGGGGACTTGCACTCTCCAAACTAGGGGGGGGTTCTGGCAAGTGGACGATCGGCGCGGCTGGATTTTTTAAGTCAATGTAGGTTATTTTGCTTGAATCTAGCTGTTTTGGCAATTGTCGCATTCGGTCTAAAACCTTAAGTTGATCGCTGGTCTTGGAACTGTAAGGCCCTAAGTGTACGGTACCGATCTCTGTTTTCAAGATCAAGTTATTTGGGTCTTGCCAATCTATCTCAAAGACTTTCACCGTCAGGCCGCTGAGTCCTTGGTAAAACTTTGGCCAAGAGGCGCGATACTGTTCCAACGGCCCGATGACTTTTAAAGTTGGCAAAGAATGCTGGGGCTGCGTATTTTTCGCGCTGCCTGGCCCGATCGAACCATTCTGCGATCGCACAGCAGTATAGCTCTCCAACGGCATCCAACCTCCGCGAGCATCCAGCCACCCCACCTTTTCCTTATCGCTGTTGGATCTCAACATCGCAGTCGGCTGCGCCACCGCCACCGGCAGCCGTTCTGCCACTTCTATCGTCAAACTCGGAGGAAACAAGTTGCGAGTCACCTTAGCTTTGGCAATCGCCCCCGTTGACTCCAGCTTTTCGGCCAGCGCCTGCGGTTGAATCCCCCACAGCGACTGCGGGTAAGAAAGCGGCACCAAAGAGCGCACCGCCTTGTCCGACAGCCACTGATTGCCCTCCACCTTCACTTGTTCCGATCGAGCAATCAACCAAGCCGGCTGTGCAATCCACCACAGCAAACCGCCGGCCATCGCGCTCGCTGCCACCGTTTGCCACACCGAGGCGACCAATCGAGCGCGACGCTGCCGCCGCAGCTCTTGGCGCCTGCGCCCTAACTCTGTTTGAGAAACCGCTCCAAAACTAGCCATCTACCTCTTGACAATTTAGTAAGGATTCGCAAAAATTCAAAACTGTTTAATTTTTCTCAACCAGCCCTTTTCCCCCATACCATTTAAACAGATCCCCGCAAAATTACCCAGAAGGAGTGCCAATATCAGTATAATTTACCGATTTAGCTAGGGAAATTAATAATTTTTAATTAAAAATTCCCAATTTCAGCGCCGGGAAGGCCAATTAGCAGATATAAGGTTGTTTGGGTATTTAGGGCATTACCCCACAGGGCAAAAGGTTACAAATCAAACTAAGCTCAAGACAAGAAAGTTTAGACTTTCGATTAACTTTTTTAACTTTTAGTCAGCTTCAATTGTGATCGCACTCGAATTAG
>JBDTEI010000385.1:0-4489 GCA_039922675.1 Microcoleus sp. | reverse complement strand
CGCAGTCGAGTTCGGCGGTGCAGAGGCTTTCGGGATAGGCTTCGCGGACGATCGCGATCGCCTCTTTTCCCCAGTTTACTAGCTGTTCGGCCGGCACTGACACTCCGCGATCGGGATAAACTACTTTCTTACCAGTGCCGAGTTCGATGGTTTCTGGTTCGTTGAGTTGCGAAAGCGCGATCGCCCGATCGACCAAAATTTGCGGTTCCACGGGCCCGTAAGCCACCGCCAAACCAGGCCGCCCGTCCCGCCACAGCCGTAAAGCAATACCTTCTGCTTGGGCGGTTTCTAGCTGTTTGAGGCGGTTTGCTTCAAAAAAGACCGGCCGCGAGAGCGATTGCGATTCCAATACCTCAGCAGCTTCGGCACCTGCTTTGGTGGCTAGTTCTAACAGTTGTTCTGCTGATTGGTGATTGGTCATTGTTGTCGGTGGTTAGTAATGGGCGATCGGTTACTGGTTACTGGTTATTGGTTACTGGTTATGGGTTACTGGTTATGGGTTATTGGTTATGGGTTATTGGTTATTGGTTATTGGTTATTGGTTATTGGTTATTTGTTATTGGTTATTTGTTATTTGTTATTGGTTATTTGTTATTAGAAGTCACAACTCATAATCTACAAATAGCAGCTAAGAACTAACAACTCATAATCTACAACTAACAACTAACAACTAACCACTAACTACTAACTACTAACTACTAACTACTAACCACTACTAACAGCTAACAACTAAATAGTTAGTTCGTGCAGCAGCCAAAATCCTGCAAAAGATTCCGATTTGGGATTCGACTGAATTGCTAAGAAATGTACTTGTTTTGCTTGCTTTTTCGCGGCTTCAAATCCTTTCGCTTCTTTCTCAGTTGCTGCGTCTCTAAGATTAGCTAAAATCCAGCGATCGTTAGCTCCCGTGTCTAATACCAGCTTAGGGGGCGGGCTGCTATCAAATTTGATAAAGGCCAACTCTAAACCCGACATCCAACCAGCCAGAGCCGTTGCTCTCGACGAGTAGATAATCAGTCCCGGAATTTGCGTTTCTGGGGCGAGGCCAGTCATAGGCAGCCCGAAAGCTTCGCCAAATCCGATATCCCACTCGGACATTTCATCAAAAGCTGCGATCGGCAAACTCACAAACGCCCATTTTTCTCCCATTAAGGCGTCCGGCAGCGCTATAGGCGTTTCGGGTACAAATTGAACGCTCGGGTTCACAACCGGTTGATAGCCCGGTTCGGCGGGATAAACATCTTGCATCCGTTCTTCCAGCCATAGGCTGAGGGCGAGGGTGCGGCGGCTGGAGGCGGCGGGAATATCCAACTCCTCGCAGGCTTTAGTAATCATGTTCGCCATTTGGCGGCGGAAAAAGCGGATTTTTTCGGGTGGTTTCGGTGCAGAGGCGATCGCATCTTTAATTGCACCAGCCAGCCACAGGGAATTTACCGTTGTACTCGGACAGAATTGCGAGTAGCGAAACAGAGATTCTGCCTTGTCGCCTACATTCAGCGGGCTTTCGCAAATCAACACTTCCCATTTTTTTTTCTCTCGCTCGTCTAGGATTGGACGGCTGTAAAAGTCGAGTTCCCAAATAGTAGCCATGCCGCGCTGTTAAAAATTAATCCTTTCTCATATTACCGGACAGCGGGCAGGTTTCTGATGCTGAGAATTTAAAACAGATTTTAAATCCGATGAAATACAGCTTTGGACAGGGCACTGCGGTTTCCCTACGCGAGCATCTGTACTTCACTCCACACCAAAACTACTATCAAACAGATTTCAATCGCGGGCGATCGCACTTTTCCCAAAAAAGCCGCTCTTCCTTGCAGATTTCCCGGCAATTTTCGGCAGCCGCGCGCAACCGGACACATTAGCAATTCCTTGCACAACAATGCCGCAGCAATCTCAACCCGCGATCGTTTGTTAAACTTGTGGAGACCAGGGAAAACAAACAGTATAGCTTGATTCCATGAGACAAATCATTCTCGAAAACATTGTTTCTACCCTACAACCTTTAAATTTTGTTCATGCTTTGTGGCAAGGAGGTTCAGCAGCCCACGGATACACCGACGAATGGTCAGACCTCGATATTGCGGTTGTGGTTGAAGATAAATGCGTGGAACAAACCTTTGAGATTGTGGAAAAAACCCTCGCCGAAATTGGCGAAATCGAACTCAAATATCGAGTTCCAGAACCGGCTTGGCATGGTCAGTCTCAGTGCTTCTGGCGTCTCAAAGAAACCCCGCCGTTCTTGCTCATTGATTTTGCCGTTTTCCGGCGCAGCAGCCGCAACGATTTTCTCGAAATCGACAGACACGGAAAAGTCCCGATCGCCTTTGACAAAGCTAATTTAATTGTACCTGCTCATTTGGATGCAAACCAGTATTTTTCCCAAATGCAAAATCGCTTCAACGAAATCAAAATCCGTTTTGATTTGCTGCAACCTCTGGTAAAAAAAGAGATTTATCGCGGGCATTTAGTAGATGCGATCGGCAACTATCACAATTGGACGATTTTACCCTTAGTCGAACTGTTGGGCACGATCTACCGTCCCCACAGATACGACTTTGAACTCAAATATTTTAGCCGAGATTTTCCGCCAGAAATAGTCGATCGCGTTGCACCGCTTTTCTGCATTGCCAATCTCGAAGATTTGGCAGCAAAACAGCAAATATCCGAGGTCTTTTTTGCCCAAATGTTACCGCTGGCAGCAGCTAAATTGTACTTTAATATCAACTCTCAAAAGTAGGGCAACGGCAATGCCGTTTACTACGAAAATTAGAAACATGGTAATGCCGTTTTCTGAGAAAATTACGGACGCAGGAAAGTCATTTATCTAAGGAAATATGCGGCTATTAATGATTTGTATAATATTAAAAATTATCGCAATATCATCTAAATATTGTATAATAATTCCCAAAAGTACCGTAATAGTCTAAATTTTCGTATCGAAAGCGATTAATATAGTAGCAGCTACCTTAAAGATTAACATCCCATGACAAAACTCAGCGTCAACATCAACCGAATCGCCCTCCTCAGAAACTCTCGAAACATCGGCATCCCCAGCGTTACCGAAGCCGCAAAAACAGTAATTGCCGCCGGAGCCCACGGCGTTACAGTCCATCCCCGCCCCGACGAAAGGCACATCAAAGCTGCCGATGTTTACGACTTAGCCAAAATGCTAACCGTCGAGTTCAACATCGAAGGAAATCCGTTTCAGCCGCCATTTATGGATATAGTTTGCGACGTAAAACCTGCTCAGTGTACCTTAGTGCCGGATGCTCCAGACGTGCTAACCTCGGATAGCGGTTGGAATATTCCCGAAAATCGCGATCGCCTGTTACCAATTATTGAAAAATTAAAAGACAACGGCATCAGAGTCAGCCTATTTATGGACGCCGATGCTGCTCTCATGCCCCTAGCAAAAGAAGTTGGAGCCGATCGCGTAGAACTGTACACAGAACCCTATGCAACTGCTTTTCGCGAAGGCAATGTAGAATCTGTTTTTCAACAATATGTCTTAGCAGCTCGCGCGGCTCAATCAGCAGGTTTAGGAGTGAATGCTGGACATGATTTGAATTTAGACAATTTAGCTAAGTTTTGCTCGATTCCTGATATACTAGAAGTCTCGATCGGTCATGCTTTAATTGCGGAAGCGCTAGAAATGGGCTTGTCCAACACGGTACAAGCTTACCTAAAAATTCTCTCAGGTTTGTAGTACAAATAAACCTCATGTGGCAGGGCTGGTTTTGCACAAAAATCATAACTCAACCCGCCCCTTGTATCTACAAACCCTACCAGCCTCTAATCTTATACTGCCCGATTCTTGGCAAAGTTATAGGGGAAGGTGCTATAAAGCTGTACACCCTACAAGCCGATCGCCCAAAACTAGGTAACAGTAGAGGTCGTCACCCCCTGCTGGTGAAGGGTATTTTGCTGGTAGCAAGGCCGATCCAAGAACCCAGACACCGCGTTTTTTGGGTGCCGACATTTTTTTAGCCAGATCCTTGGAAAAAGCTTTAATTTTCCTTAACCAAATAAGTCAAATTCTCGATGATATTATGTGTAGGGAGTATCATTGAAATGTCCCGAGAAATTGAGGCTACTACTTAGCTCCCGCACTGGCAATCTGCTACCAGCAGTTTTTGTGCAAGTACGGGATATTTACGTGTATCATCCATGCTGCTGTAGCTAAGCGCGCGATCGCCAGATTTAATCCGGTGAAAACAGGCAAACACAAGTAACCATATACAACTCATTACCCCCCTCGAAAGTGCGACATGAAAAAACTAATTTTACTGACTGGAATGCTACTGATGATGGCGGCAAAATCCGTATTTGCCAGCCCTGTAGCCCCAAAAATTGCACCGAGCGAGCGGATGGCTGCCTCGGAAATTACAGAAACTGTTAACAAACCCGCTGCTTCTTCTGCCCTAGTTGCCAACCTAGAACCGATCGAACCAACGTCAGCTACGCCTGCCCCAGTTGCCAAGCTAGAACC
>JBDTEI010000384.1:0-7086 GCA_039922675.1 Microcoleus sp. | reverse complement strand
CAAATCTTAATTGTTCTTAAACTAGAAAGGGTAAATCTAGTTTGCGATCAGAATTTATGTTGCTTCCAGCCGATCAACGTACCAAGTTAGACGACACCGACGATACACTGTTCTATTCCTCACCTCGGTTTGTGACTCATGTAGATGACGGGTTTATTCAGCAACTAACCGATTTGTATCGGGAACGGCTGAAACCGAATACTCGGATTTTTGATATGATGAGCAGTTGGGTTTCTCACTTCCCCGACGAGATGCAATTTGCCCATGTCGAAGGACACGGGATGAATCAAGAGGAGTTGGCAAAGAATCGCAGACTGAATCATTATTTTGTACAGAATTTGAACGCAAATCCTAAATTGCCGCTGCCGGATGCAGAGTTTGACGCTGTTGTCAACTGTGTTTCGGTACAGTATTTGCAACACCCGGATGCGATTTTTGCCGAGATTCACCGCATTTTGAAGCCTGGTGGCGTAGCAATTATGAGCTTTTCCAACCGGATGTTTTATCAAAAAGCCATTGCGGCTTGGCGGGAAGGTTCGGAGGGCGATCGGGTAGAATTGGTTAAGGGTTACTTTGATTCTGTCAAAGGAGCGAACATACCCGGATTTAGCAAGCCGGAAGTAATTGTTCGCAAGCCTAACTTGCCGAGTTTTATGCAAATGCTGCGAATAGGAAGTGGCGATCCATTTTATGCGGTAGTTGCTTACCGCCAAAGTTAGGATTTTTTTGAAGGTTTGTAGTGAGGACTTTAGTCCGCTGATTCTGAGAACTAAAGTCCTCACTACAAACCTAGCCAGAGTTACGCTCTTTAGGTTAGAATATATTTAACAGTGGCTCCTAAAACATGGACAACCAACTTTTGCAGCGCATCACACTAGACCCGAATATCTGTCACGGAAAACCATTTATTCGCGCTCTCAGATATCCAGTAGAGTTGATTCTTGAATTACTTAGTTCGGGTATGGATTTTCAAGAAATCATAGATAATTATGACGATTTAGAACATGAGGATATTCTAGCTGCTTTGCTTTTTGCAGCGCGGCTTACTCAAGTGAAAAGCATATATCGAGTATTAGTGTAATGAAGTTTTTGGTAGATGCACAATTACCAGTACGTCGGTCGCGCGTTCTGCAATTAGTTGGGTACGATACTATTCATACTCAGGATTTACCTAGACAAAACGCAACTACTGATTCAGAAATCAACTTGCTTTCAATCCAAGAAAGCGGAATTGTTATTACTAAAATTAGAGATTTTCTCGATTAGTTTATGATTAGGCAACAACCTGACAAGCTATTGATATTGACTACAGGAAACATAAATAACAACCAACTTATCGACTTATTTATAAAAAGTTTACCGCAGTTAGCTGAACTATTTAAGCAGCATTCATTAGACCTCTTGCAAAAATCCGAAAATACCCTGAAACCATCTGCGTCAATCGGTGTTTGTCTGCCCGATATCTGCGGTTGCTCTGTGACTCGAAGATTTTTGCAAGAGGTCTATTGATCTAAATTAATCGGGATATAATTGTAGTTCATCATTAACAATAAAATAGGATAAAATTTTGATATGAAGCCATATCAGCAAATAGAAATTGACGAATGCGGCGAGCCTTTAGTGCCAATTACACCAGAACATTTTGCCTTTGAAAAGCCACATCCTTATCAAAAGTTGGGTGCGCCCTATCATAACAGCAAAGCAGATTCGCCTTACTATTTGCGGCAAGGAGTTGTAGATAGTTTAATCCTAGCCAAAACTCAGCTACAGGAAAATCATCAAAATTGGAATATTCAGATATTTGACGCTTACCGGCCCGTGGAAGTGCAGCAATTTATGGTGGATTATACTTTCAATCAAATTGCCGTAGCTCAAGGCTGCGAATTTCCGGTTTCCGAAGACAAGCGCCAAGTAATTATAGAACACGTATATCAATTTTGGGCAGTACCGAGCCTCGATCGCGCGACGCCTCCCCCTCACAGTACAGGTGCAGCTTTAGATGTAACTTTAGTAGATGAAAATAATCGACCAATTGATATGGGTTCTCCGATTGATGAAATATCAGAACGTTCTTATCCCGATTATTTTAGTAATAGCAAGGAACCGCAACAACAGGAATATCACCTGCGCAGGCAAATATTAAAAGATGCGATGATAGATGCTGGTTTTCAGCAGCATCCTAACGAGTGGTGGCATTTTTGTCTGGGCGATCAGATGTGGGCGTGGTTGACAAATCATAACAATAGTGGTATTCCAGTTATCGCCCGATACGGCCGCTATTAAAAGGGTACGCAATTAAATCAGGACTTGGGCGATCGCCACAAAAGAGAAACCGGGTTTCTTGACAAAAAACCTACGCTTTTAGACGCTGACTGCGACCAGAAACCCGGTTTCTTAAACTCTGTGCGTAAGTCATATAAATTTAGGGTGCGCGCTGCGTACCTTACTAAATTGCTGAAACCCTTGCTTTTATTCCTTCTTCCTCCTTGCTTCTTTTAGGTAGGCTATTGCCAGCGGGGTAACGGTGCTTTAAAATTAACAATAGCGAACAAGTGCAGGTAAATCGAGCCAGCACCGCAAACCCTAAAGGATAACTTAGACTTCACCCAATGAAAGCACTCATCCTCTCTGGCGGCAAAGGAACACGCTTGCGTCCCCTCACCTATACGGGTGCTAAGCAGTTGGTTCCTGTGGCAAATAAGCCGATACTGTGGTACGGAATTGAAGGCATTGTGGCGGCTGGGATTACGGATATTGGGATTATTATTAGTCCTGAAACCGGTGAAGAGGTGAAGGCGAAAACTGGAGATGGATCTCGTTTCGGTGCAAAAATTACTTATATCTTACAATTAGAGCCGGCGGGACTAGCTCACGCGGTGAAAGTTGCCAGACCATTTTTGGGCGATTCTCCGTTTATTATGTATTTAGGAGATAACTTAATTCAAAATCAGTTAGATCCGTTTTTAGAGATTTTCAATAAGCAAAAACTAGACGCTCTGATTTTGCTGCGCCCAGTTCCGAATCCCAGCTCTTTCGGTGTTGCCAAAGTTGATGAAAACGGGCGAGTTTTACAGTTAGTAGAAAAACCCAAGGTTCCGCCGTCGAATTTAGCACTGGTGGGGATTTACTTTTTTGCTCCTACTATTCACGAGGCGATCGATCAAATTCAACCCTCGCCCCGCGGCGAACTCGAAATTACTGATGCCATCCAACAGCTCATCAATAAAGAAAAACACGTAGAAGCCTGTAATTTAGAGGGTTGGTGGCTGGATACGGGGAAAAAAGATGATTTGCTGAGTGCAAACCAAATCATTTTAGATAGCTGTATCGTAGCTTCAACTGAATTAAAAGTAGACGCCAAAAGTCAAATTATCGGCCGAGTACAAATTGGTGAAGGAACGGAAATCATTAATTCTACAGTTCGTGGGCCTGTGGTAATTGGGGAAAATTGCCGCATTGAAAATTCCTTTATCGGGCCTTACAGCAGTATTGCCGATCGCGTGACGATGATTGATGCTGATATCGAACACAGTGTAATATTGCAAGGGGCGAAAATAGTTGGTATTCACCAGCGGATTGTTGATAGCGTGATTGGACAGCGAGCTCAAATCACCAATGCGCCGCCACGTCCTAAAGCTTTGCGGTTCATGATCGGTGATGACAGTCAAATTGAGTTAGTTTAACTAGGGATTTGCACCATACTCGTAGGGGCAATTTACCGGATGGTGCGCGTTGCCACATTTACGAGATGGTGCCGACGCAGCTTACATTAAAAGGAGGCAGAAGATTGCAGTACGAAGAAATACCAACTCAACAAATTATAGATAAAATGCGGCAAACTTTGGAGCCGCGAATTGGTATTGCTAAGCTGCCGCTGTCGGGAAGAGAAAATAGTACGATCGCCCAAAATGAAGATGACGAAGATATCGCTCTTCTCAAAGCCGGCTTTGACATTTATAACATCCCCATTACATCTTACCAAAGACGGTTGGGTTCCGCAGTCATCGCAGTCAGAAAAATCGTCCGAAAATTGCTCAAGCCCGTACTAGACAGACAAGTAATTTACAATTTTGCCAATACCCGTGTTGTGCAAACCTTGAGTACACAGTTGCAAAAATTGCAAGAAAATCAACAAACTCTAGAGAAAAAAATTACATCGGAATTCAGTAGCGGATCTCCTGAAGTTACAGCACAGCTTGAGACTCAACAAAAGGCGATCGCAAATTTTCAGTCTGAAATAGAGCAAATCAAAGCAGTACAGCAGCAACATACTGCTATTTTAGAGGAGATTACCGCTCAATTGAGCGATCGACTGGAATCAAGCATCAAAAATGAGCCTAAATAATTTGGTCACAAGCCCCCGATGTATTCGCAAGAGTAATGCTTAAATAACAAATCAAAATTATTAAATTCTTCAATCAAAAATCATTCAATTCTTCAATCAAAAATCCAAAATCTAAAATCGAATGACTGTACTGCCAATATGCTCATTAATTATAGTCAATTATAACGGTCTGCGCCACACGAAGGATTGCTTAAAATCTCTACAAAAACTTGCGTATCCAAAAGAGCAACTTGATTTAATTGTAATTGATAATTGCTCTCAAGACGATTCCGTTAGTTCCCTGCGCGAACAGTTTCCGAAAGTTCGCCTATTTGTTAATTCCGCCAACAACTTCGCGAAAGCCCTCAACCTCGGCATCAGCGAAGCAAAAGGGCAATATATCGGCTTTCTGAATAACGATGCTACCCTTGACAGTCAATGGCTGGAAATATTAGTTAAACGACTAGAAACTGACAATAAAGTCGGTGCGACTAGCGGCAAATTGCTGTTTAAAGACGGGCGAATTAACAGCGCTGGCATTCAGCAATTACCTAATTTTTATTGGCAAGATGTCGGTTTTGGCGAGAAAGATGCGGGACAGTATAATACAGAAAGGGAAGTAGAAGGACTTTGTTGGGCGGCGGTGCTTTTTCGCAGGGAATGCCTGGAAGATGTCGGGCCGATCGATGAAGATTTTGTGATGTATTTTGAAGATGTAGAGTTTTCCAAACGCTGCCAAAAACGTGGTTGGAAAATGCTTTATACTCCCGCAGCTATCGCCCATCACGAGTATCGAGGTTCGAGTAAAGGTAGCAAACTCACCGAGTATTTTTGTAACCGCAATCGGTTTTTGTATTTGGCGAAACACGAACCTTTACAATTAGTTAAAGCAATTCATACGTCGGATTTTTTTACTAACAAACAGTACGATTTGCTGTTCGAGAGTTTGTTTGTGGCGATTAAAAAACTGCTAGATTATCAGAAGCCGGAAATCGTCGCTACTATACTGCCACAGTTGTCCGAAAAGTTGGCTGTGATTTACAGTAGAATGAAGGTCGATCGCATTTTACCTCGATTGCAGGTGGTGCGGGGCGATCGCAAAATGTCGATCGCAATTTACGATCACGGACTGCATTTTATCGGCGGCGGGCAAAAATACGTCGCTACCATCGCCTCGTTGCTGCAAAATGAATTTGACATTACTTTTATCGCCAACAAACCCGTTACTGTCTCCGACTTAGACTCGTGGTACGGGCTTAACCTTTCAGGATGCAAAATCAAGATTATTCCGTTGCAGTTTTACGAAAAACGCGGAATGCAGTGTATCGATTCCAGCATCATCGCCGAGGATATGGACAATCCCTTCGATGAAATTGCCAGAGAAAGCAAAAATTACGATATTTTTATCAATGCGAACCAACTGGAAAAAGTGAAACCGCTGTCGCCGATATCAGTATTTTTCTGTCACTTTCCTAATACTTTTCGCAACCGCCACTTTGCTGTGGATGACTACACTTTCATTATCGCCAACAGCCAATTTACTGTCAAGTGGCTGGAGAAACGTTGGAATTTGCAACCAACTTTTATGCTGTATCCGCCCGTAGAAATGGCAACAGCTAAAGTGCCGAAGGAAAAGATAATTTTAGCTGTGGGACAGTTTGAAGCTGGGGGAACAAAAAAGCAAATTGAATTAATCGAAGCTTTCCGCAGTTTGCTGGCAGATTATCCCGAAGAACTTCAAGGATGGCGGCTGATTTTAGCGGGTAGCAGCGTTCCGAAAAATCCTTATTTAAAGACGCTTCAGAATTTATTGAAGCAGGATTCAAGGGCGATCGAACTCAAAGTCAATGGTTCCTTAGATGAGGTAAAATCGCTTTATGCTAAATCGAGTATATTTTGGCACGCCTGCGGTTTGGGTGAAGTCAATCCTCAAAGGTTTGAACATTTCGGGATGGCGACGGTGGAAGCAATGCAAAACTGTTGTGCTCCGATCGCCTTTTGTGGCGGCGGACAGCCGGAAATTGTCGAACACGGGCGATCGGGCTTTTTGTTCAATACGGTTGAGGAACTGTGTCGGTATTCACATCAACTAATTGTCAATCCCGATTTGTTAGCAGAACTTCAAGCTGGTGCACAGCAACGCAGTCAGAACTTTAGACTCGCACCTTTTGAACACAAAGTCAAGAGTTTTTTTGAGATTATTCAGCAGGAATATGCTACAATTCGGCTGCCAAATCCAGGCGATATCGTTCAAATGCTCGATCAACCTTAAGCATACAAATATGGATGCGGGTAAGGACGTGGCAGTGACTGTTGGTGTTAACTTAACGCGCTTTCCCACAGTCCGGCAAGGGTTAAAACCCCTGCCTCAAAGCGAAAGTCCTCTTAAGAGGACTGATGAGTTCTTTAGTCTTATATAAGACTCCTCTTGCGTAAGACTGACAAGTTATTTAGTCCTCGACCGAGGACTTTCGCTATTAGCCAGGGACTTAAGTCCCTGGCGGTTTTTCGGGTTAAGCAATGCCGTTTTCCTACGGATCGATGACACGGCATTACCGTTTCCCTAAGAATTACCTGTTCCCAGTTAAATTCCGTTTTTACTCTCACCGTGTCCAGTCAACTGTTAATCAATTTGTCCTTCCTAACACCCGAACCCACGGGAATTGGGACTTATGCAGCTAATCTATTCCCGCAACTTCAAAAACTAGAACCAACATTACTTACTTCCCAGCAAATTGACGATTATACTTGTTATCAAATCC
>JBDTEI010000383.1:0-8976 GCA_039922675.1 Microcoleus sp. | reverse complement strand
GTAAGTGTAATATTTTCAGGAGTATTGTCTCCTACCAAACGAGAGATGCCGGAAGTATCGGGTTTGAGTACCATAGTTGTAAATTTTGTGCGATGTGGTAATGGATATCTTGTAAGATTCTACAGCTTGTTCCATCTTGGCACAAGCCGATCGCAATAAGTAAGTCATTGCCACAAAAACATAGTATATTGTAGGGGCGGGTTTAGCTAAAAATCCATGTTCCAAAAGAGTTGATGAGTACAAAACCCGCCCTCCCTATGTCATGTTTATTTGTACCTACCTACTTATCGCAGATTAAAATAAAAGTTAAAACTTAAGCCGATGCCAATTATATTAGTTGAAGACTTGAGCAAAGTTTATCCGGTAGCGATTAAAGAACCGGGACTCAAAGGAACAGTGCAGCACTTTTTTAACCGCACTTACCGCAATATCAAAGCGGTTGAGGGCGTTTCTTTCAGTATCGAACCGGGGGAAGTGGTGGGGTTTCTGGGCGCTAACGGTGCGGGCAAAACTACGACGCTGAAAATGCTGACTGGTTTGATTTATCCGTCTGGTGGTACTGTCAGTGTATGCGATCGTACTCCTTTCCGCCGCGAAGCAGATTTTCTGCAAAGAATCACCCTAGTCATGGGGCAGAAACAGCAGCTAATTTGGGATTTACCCGTGCTCGACTCTCTGCGAATCAATGCCGCAGTCTACGGCATTCCCGATGCAGATTATCGGAGGCGCATCGGAGAATTGACAGAAATGTTGTCACTAGAAGGCAAATTAAATCAGGCGGTGCGCAAGTTATCTTTAGGCGAACGCATGAAAGCTGAATTGATGGCGGCGCTGCTGCACCAACCGGAGGTATTATTTTTAGATGAACCAACTTTAGGTTTGGATATCAACGCACAGTTTAGTGTCAGGCAATTTCTGCGGGAATATAACGAGCGCTATCAAGCAACTGTGCTTTTGACAAGTCATTATATGGCTGATATTACTGCTTTGTGCAAGCGCGTTTTGTTGATCCATGAAGGGCAATTAGTTTATGATGGCAGTTTGGACGGATTGCTCGACAGGTTTGCACCTTATCGAGAAGTTCAGGTAGAATTAGCTAATCCGTTGGCAAAAGATAGCGCTTTTGCTTACGGCGAGGTAGAATCAATTGAAGGTAATTCAGTGCGGTTTTTGGTAAAAAGGGGGGATCTGACGATGAGCGTGTCGAAGATTTTGGCGGAGTTGGAAGTGATAGATTTGACTGTTACCGATCCGCCAATTGAAGAGGTAATCGGCCGCGTTTTTCGCACGGGAAAAGTGTAGAGTTCCCCCCAGCGGGCAACCACGGGGGATTGCCGCTACGAAAGAGAGTTGGATACTCTCCCAAATATTTCAATGATTACTTCTCATTACCAGCCTCTTTATACTTCTCGTTACCAGGCAGAGCCTGGTAACGCAGATCCGCAGGCTCTGCCTCCCTCTTTTAGTTAGATTGAATATTTTTTATGTGGCAATTGATATGAAGAAAATTATTAGAATTGCTAAAACTTTGCTAGTTACCTACTACGCTTATATGCTCGAATACCGGGCGGAATTGTTTTTTTGGACGCTATCGGGAGCTTTGCCGTTTATCTTGATGGGCGTGTGGATGCAAGCATCAGAAAGTGGTCAGTTTGGGCTAAAGGCGATCGACTTTGCCCGTTACTTTTTAGCAGCTTTTATTGTCCGGCAAACTAATGTGGTTTGGGTGATTTGGGACTTTGAAAAAGAAGTCATCCAAGGCAAGCTATCTAATAAATTGTTACAGCCACTCGATCCGGTATGGCACCACTTTGCTTCTCACATTTCTGAAAGGTTTGCGAGGTTGCCTTTTGTCTTGGGATTAGTGCTGCTGTTTTTTGCACTTTACCCGCAGGCTTTTTGGGTGCCGAGTTTGGGGAGATTTTTGCTATTTTTTTTGGTGATCGTCTTGGCTTTTTGCTTGCGGTTTCTTATCCAGTATACCTTTGCGCTGTTTGCTTTTTGGATCGAGCGCGCAAGTGCGATCGAGCAATTCTGGTTTTTAATGTACCTGTTTTTATCGGGACTTATCGCGCCGCTAGAAGTGTTTCCCGCACCCGTGCGCCAAGTAGTTTTGTGGACGCCCTTTCCTTATTTGATTAATTTTCCTGCTTCAATCTTGATAGGATTGCCCGTAGATGTAGGCCGCGGTTTGCTGGTGATGCTGGGTTGGAGTGCGGTGTTTTTTGTGTGGAATCGCTGGCTGTGGCGGCAGGGTTTAAAGCAGTATTCGGGTATGGGAGCTTAAACAGTTGACAGTTGATAGTTGACCTCATGCAAAAATGCAATAGCGAGTATTCAACAATTGCATAAAGTATTATTTTTGGTATCTATACATACAAAACTTTACAAAAAATTCTTATATTAATAAAGCCAAGGACTGATAAACAGGATAAAAGATATTCTAATGACAGCCAAAAAAAACCTCATTGTAATCGGTAATGGCATGGTAGGTCACAAGTTCCTAGAGTTAATGGTGAGTTCGGATGCTGCCAAAAACTGGAATTTAATTACTTTTTGTGAAGAACCGCGCGTTGCTTACGATCGCGTAAACCTCAGCGGATTTTTCTCTGGCAAGACAGCCGGAGACTTATCTCTAGTTGCACCGGGATTTTATCACAAAAACGACATAAATATTCATATCGGCGACAAGGCAGTTGCCATCAATCGGGAACAAAAAACAGTCTCTTCAGCCAACGGTTTAGAAGTTCCCTACGACAAAATTGTGATCGCCACCGGTTCCTATCCATTTGTACCGCCCATCAAAGGCAAAGATGCTACAGGGACTTTTGTTTACCGGACAATTGACGACTTAGAGGCGATGTCAGATTATGCTAAAAATTGCCAAGTTGGTGTAGTAATTGGCGGCGGTTTGTTGGGTTTAGAATGCGCTAATGCTCTCCAGAATATGGGATTAAAAACCCACGTAGTTGAGTTTGCATCGCGGCTGATGCCAGTGCAAGTTGATGAGGTTGGTGGCGCGATTCTCCGCAACAAAATAGAAGATTTGGGAGTTGCTATTCACACCGGCAAGTCTACCACCGAAATTGTTAGCGAAGATGGCAAAGTTACTAAAATGCTGTTTGCTGATGGTTCGGAATTGGCAACGGATATGATTGTGTTTTCTGCTGGCATTCGCCCTCGCGATGAAATTGCCCGAGGTTGCGGGATTGATGTGGGAGAACGCGGTGGTATTATGATTAATGATAGCTGCCAAACTTCGGATGCTGATATTTATGCGATCGGCGAATGCGCGCTTTATCATAATCGCATCTACGGCTTAGTTGCACCTGGGTATACAATGGCTGGCGTCGCAGCAGATATTTTGAGCAGCGCAGCGGATGGCAGCCAAGATGCTAGCACTAGCACTTTTACAGGTGCGGATATGTCCACCAAACTTAAACTTTTGGGAGTGGATGTTGCGAGTTTTGGTGATGCTTTTGCCAATTCTGCTGGTGCTAAAGAGATTTTTGTTGCTGACACTTTCCAAGGTATCTACAAAAAATTAGTCTTAAATCAAGACGGTAGCCGGATTTTAGGTGGTATTCTCGTCGGAGATGCTTCTGCTTACGGCACTTTGCTGCAATTCATGCAAAATGACATTGCTTTACCTCCGCATCCTGAAGATTTGTTGATGCCACCGCGCGAAGGCGGATTACCTGCTGGTTTTGGTGTGGAGAGTTTGCCAGATTCGGCTCAAATTTGTTCTTGCAATAATGTCAGCAAAGGGCAGATTTGTGAGGCGATTCGCGATCGCAATTTAACTGATGTCCCCAGCGTCAAGAAATGTACTCAAGCTGGTACGGGCTGCGGCGGGTGCGTGCCTTTGGTGACGGATATCTTTAAGTCCGAGATGAAGAAAGCCGGGTTTACAGTCAAGAATCATCTCTGCGAACATTTTGAGTATTCCCGTCAAGAATTGTACCATTTGGTGCGTTCTCAAGAGCTTAAAAGCTTTGACGAGACGATCGCACAACACGGCAAAGGGCGCGGCTGCGAAATTTGCAAGCCTGCGGTTGCTTCGATGCTGGCTTCTACTTGGAATGACCATATTCTTGAGAAGTCTCACGTCGGTTTGCAAGATACCAACGATTACTATTTGGCAAACATTCAGCGCGACGGTACTTATTCGGTGGTGCCGCGAATTCCGGGGGGAGAAATTACGCCGGAGAGATTGATTGTTTTGGGGGAAGTTGCCCGGGATTTTGGGCTTTATACTAAGATTACTGGCGGGCAGCGAATCGATTTGTTTGGGGCTCGGGTGGATCAGTTGCCGCATATTTGGCGCCGCTTGATCGATGCGGGATTTGAGTCTGGGCACGCTTACGGTAAGGCTTTGCGGACTGTCAAATCTTGTGTGGGTAGCACTTGGTGCCGCTTTGGGGTGCAGGATTCGACGAGTTTGGCGATCGAGGTTGAATTGCGGTATCGCGGTTTGCGAGCTCCTCACAAATTCAAGTCTGCTGTCTCAGGCTGTACCCGGGAATGTGCGGAAGCTCAAAGCAAGGATTTTGGGATTATTGCGACTGAGAATGGTTGGAATTTGTACGTGTGCGGCAATGGCGGTATCAAGCCGCAGCACGCGGTTTTGTTGGCGTCTGATATCGACAAGGAAACTTTGATCAAGTATGTCGATCGCTTTTTGATTTTATACATCCGCACGGCCGATCGCCTAGAACGTACTGCTACTTGGTTGAACAAGCTTGAGGGCGGAATTGAATACTTGAAGCAAGTAATAATTGAGGATTCTCTGGGCATTTGTGCTGAGCTAGAAGCGCAGATGCAACATTTGGTTAATACTTATCAGTGCGAGTGGAAAACGACGATTGAAGACCCGCAAAAGGTGCAACGGTTCCAGCATTTTGTGAATTCCGATTTGCCAGATCCGAGTATTGTTCGCGTCGAGGAACGGGGACAAACTCGCCCTGCTTCGGACTATGAAAAGGCTCTGGCTGGAGTTGCAGAATAGTAAAATCCCCGATTAGAGTCGGCGGTTGAAACCGCCCCTACACAAACGATGTCCACTCCAAGCGGACTGAAGAAAATCTCCTTCCCAGGCTCTGGCTGGGAATGAATTCCCGGAGGCTCTGGCTCCTCAAAATCGTATTAAATTAACAGGAAAATATCATGGTTCAATCATTACAGGTTTCCGAGACTGTGACAACTTGGGTCGATGTGTGCTCGCTGGATGCGATCGCCCCGAATACAGGAGTCTGTGCTTTGGTTGCTGGGAAACAAGTGGCAGTTTTCCGAGTGGGAAGTGGGGATGAAGTTTATGGTTTGAGCAATTACGACCCGTTTAGCAAGGCTTTTGTGTTGTCGCGGGGACTTGTGGGGGATCGCAGCGGGACTCTGAAAGTTGCTTCTCCGATTTACAAGCAGAATTTTAGCTTGGCTACTGGCCAGTGTTTGGACGATGAAACGGTAAAAATTCCGACTTTTACGGTTCGGGTTGCAGGCGATCGCGTCCAAGTAGCTGTTAGCTAAATTCAGCGACTGAATTGTTCGAGATCAATCCGCCAACACCTAACATTCCGATTCGGTGGTGGCGGATTTTGCATTGGGGCGCGATCGAGCCAGTAGTTTTGCTATAAAATAAAGATCGGACGTAGGGTTGAAACCGCTTCTCGTCAAACGATGTCCGCCTCTGCCGACAAAGAGAGGATAACGTATTTTAACCGCCCGATCTTCAACCCGCTCCCGTCGGGTTTTGCCTGTATAGACGCGGTTTCAACCGCGAGCGTTTTCTTTCAATGCAAACAAATTCTAGGGGACACAATATCGGTATGTTGTTAAAAAAACTTGTTTCCGAAAATAATCCCCCGACAGTGGCAGAGTTAATCGACGCACAACTCAAAACAGGTCAACTGAGTGAGGCCGAACTCAAAACACAAGTTTTCGGCCAGCACTGGCGGAATGAATCTTTGCACGAAGTCCTCCGAGAAATTATAGCCAAGCTCGACAAAGAAACAGCGAGCGAAATTATAGAATATTTGATAGCTCAAAACGGTCAACAAGAAAAATTTATTAATTTATTTTTAGCCACAGAATGCCTATCAAAAGTTAAACAGGGCATCAATGAAATAACAGAAAAAAAACTGTTAAACGCTTTAAAAAAGTTATTGCAATACGGCACGGTTTTCCTGATTCTTTATCAAAGCGCTGAAGAATTGCAGGAAACTTATCAAATTCGCTATCGATCGATCGCCGCGATCGCCCAAACTTGGAAAAACGACCCGCAAACCCTGCCCTGGCTGAAAATACTGGCACACTCCAGCGACAGTGGCGAAGTCCGCGCCACAGCAGTCAAAGCCATAGCCTGCGGTTGGCCTGACGAACCAGAAATTTACCTGATGCTCAAAAACCTGGCTAAATCCGATCGAAGTTGGGCAGTGCGATCGGCCGCCATCCAAGAAATGGCTTCTGGTTGGCCCTCTAACAGCGATACCTTGCCGCTGCTGGCGGTTCTGGCTCAGTCCGATCGCAGTCCCGCAGTCCGCACCTGCGCCTTGGAACAATTAGCCGATCGTTGGCGCGATCGCACAGATATCTTGCTGCTGCTGAGAACCGCCGCCGAATCCGACGAAAATTTGGGAGTGCGAGTCGTAGCGTGGCAAGAAATAGCCAGAGGTTGGCACAGCGTTTTAGGCACGGTGTCCCAGCTCAAAAACCTTGCCCAGACAGGAAGTTCTACCCTGCGAACAGTAGCGGTGCGGGAATTAGCAGCAGGCTGGCCCGCCGATGCCGAGGTTTGGTTGCTGCTGAAAACCCTAGCCACCTCCGACAGCAGCGAAGAAGTGCGCACAGCAGCGATCGAAGAATTGGCCTCACGAAAGGGGATCGAGGAACCAGACATTTACCCGCTGCTGAAAAGTCTCGCCGAGTCCGACCCGAGTTCCACCGTCAGGCAGGCAGCATTGCAAGGAATTGCCTCTGGCTGGCCCTCTAACCCCGCAACTCTGGCTTTTTTGCAAAATATAGCTACGGGCGATCGCGACGCCGAACTGCGCGAAATCGCCCTGCAACAGATTGCCTCCGGTTGGCCCGACAGCCCCGAAACATGGCCCCTGCTGCAACAAATTGCGAGTTCAGACGATTATTGGACTGTACGGCAAGTAGTAGTAGTAGCCGCAGCCACGATGCCGTCAGCCAGTCTCGAAGTCTTTGGCTGGTTGAAAAATCTCGCCGAGTCAGACAGACACCTCAACGTCCGAGAAACTGCTGTGGAACAGATAGCATCTTGCTACGGGCACAGGGGCGAGACGCTGCCTTTTCTCAAAAAACTGGCTGAGTCGGAACCCGATTCTCACCTGCTGAGCGTGCTGGTGCGAGAAATAGCGCGGCGATGGCCTTCGGAGCCGGAAACCTTGCCTTGGTTGAAAATTCAGCTTGATTCGGGGAAGGATGAGGTGCGGGAGGCGGCGGTGCAGGAACTCGCTCGCAACTGGCCCGATGCTGCTGAAACTTGGATGATACTGCACGCTAAAGCAGAGGGCGATGAGAGTCCGGCGATCAGGCAAATCGCTTTGCAAAAGTTAGCCCGGGGGCGGACAAATCAGCCTCAAACTTTTGAGTGGCTGAAAATTAGAGCCACGCACGATCCAGATTCGCAGGTGCGGGCGATCGCCCTGGTAGAGTTAATGCGGGGATGGAAGGACGAACCGGGAATGTTTGAGTTTTTGCGCGATCGCACTCTTACCGATCCCTACGATCGAACAGGTTCTTTTGCTTACAATCCTCGGTTCACAGCACTCGAAGCAATTATCGAACACTATCCCGAAAATGCGGAAACTTTGCTGCTGGTGCGATCGCTTGCAGTTTCCGACGCAGACGAACAAGTGCGCACCTTAGCGGGCCGCCGGCTGAGGAGCCAAGACTGGTAATTAGTCATTAGTGATTAGTCATTGGTCATTAGTCATTAGTTATTAGTGATGAGTCATTAGTTATTAGTCATTAGTTCTGAGCCGGTGTTTTTAACAATCTTAAATCCCCAATCGATTCATTCCCACAACAGGGCGATCGCAAACCGCACCGATTCCCCCATTATCGAGCCGCGAACGCTCGCGGGCGCCGTTTTCTCCCACCTCAGCAACTGTTCCCGAAAACCCGCGTCTTGCTTGGCCCGCTGCACGATCGCCTGACTGATTACTTTCTTCTGAATCTGCTCTGTGGGGATACCTTGCTGCTTCAAATAATCCAACAACCGCTGCACACTTTCGGCGAATTGATCCGGCGTTTGAGACATCAAAATAAACGAAATTTGGCGCACCATTCGCTGATAGATTTCCTGTCTTCTAAGCAACAGCTCCTTTTGGCTCAGCATCGCCGGCTGCGGTGTTGCTGACTCCTCCTGGGAACTGCGAGCAACAGCCAAGCCTAGCAAACTCAAAATTGCAGCCTCCTTAGCTAAAACCTTTTCTAACATATCTGGATAAAGCGCCAAAATGCGATCGCCCAAAATCTTGCCATTCACCAAACGGTTAGCGCTCAGCCGCAGTAAATTTTGTTCTCCAGCAGACTCAAAAAATAGAACCTTCAACTCAAGTTGCCAACTCTCCAACTCCACCCGACGCACCGTAAAAACCAAAGCCTCCCAATTAGGAGATTCGGCAAAACACAGCTCCACAGTCGAACTTTCCTCTGGATGCTGCCGCCCCAATTCCCCCGACTCAAAATCGCGATCGACCGGAAAGCGATTTGCCGCAACTTTCGCCGTATAATCAAACTCAGTAAAAACATAGCGACAGTCAACTTTCGACAGATCCACATCTTGAACCTGCCAATTTTGAATGCAGCAACCCGTAAGCTGCGCCCCCTCCAAATTCGTCCGAATCAAACGGCACTCAATCAAACAAGCTTCTCTTAAATCCGCCTCAGCCAACATCGCATCCATCAAATAAGCGCCGCTCAAATCAGCTTTCCGCAAATCAGCACTTC
>JBDTEI010000382.1:0-3908 GCA_039922675.1 Microcoleus sp. | reverse complement strand
AGAGCAAGCGGTGTCGGAATGCTGTCAATTGCTGTTCCTGAGTCGATTAAACCGGTATTGAGCAGTCATTTGCCAGAGGCTTTAGTTATCGGATGTCCTGAAACTCCAAGCGGTGCAATTAGCGAGTTGCCGGTAGCAATAGATTTGAGCAGTTACGATGCGATCGCCGCCGGGCCCGGTCTGACATTGGAAGCCGCGATCGCTGTAGAATCTCTACTGGATAGCGATCGACCTCTGGTTTTAGATGCCGATGGTTTAAATATCCTCGCTCAACTCGGCACAATCCCGATTTTGTCGGAACGCCGAGCACTGACAATTATCACGCCTCACCAGGGCGAATTCAAGCGTTTGTTTCCCGAATTAGCAGGCAAAATAGGCGATAGTCGAATTGCCGCAACTCAAGCCGCGGCTGAGCTTTGCGGTGCAGTCGTGTTGTTCAAAGGAGCGAAAGTTTGCATAAGTTGGAAGGATGACGGCGATTCCCTACAGGATAGCTACGCCGCGCGTACCGTCACCTATCTCAATCCCGAAAGCACCCCAGCCCTCGCCAGAGGCGGCAGCGGCGACGTTCTCACGGGTTTGTTAGGGGGACTGTTAGCCGGTGCGTTAGCGAAGCCCTCGAAGAGGATCGCCCGCAAATCATCAGCAAAATCAGTGGCAGTAACAGCAGTTTGGTGGCACGCTCAAGCCGCAATCATGGCAGCCAAAGAACGGACAGAATTAGGAGTAGATGCCTTTACTTTGACACAGTATTTAATTCCTACATTACGAGAATGCGATCGGGAAACAATCAACAGTATTTTGTAGCGCCTGCACCCCGCACTGAACCAGTTAACAATTAACACTTTGCTAACTCAAATGAGTGACACTCAAACGAGCGACACTCAAACGAGTGACGCTTGAAAAAGTGACTGTGCAATCATAAATTCCACCAGTTATACCTGAAATATCAAAGACCAAAACTTAAAGCTGGAAAGGAATCACATTATGTATACCGAAGAAAAAAGCCTCAACAATGAAACTATGGCTCTGGCCGCCGATACCACTGCTCAATCAAATTTTGCAGTTGGCTTGACAACAGCACTCAACAAACCCACTTTACAAATCGGTTCCACAGGTCAAGCTGTCAAAGAACTAGAAACTCTCCTAGCTCATTGGGCATATTATTTCGGCCCGATTGACGGCATCTTCGGCATCCAGGTTCAAAACGCCGTCAAAGGCTATCAACACCGCGTCTTTTTAATTGAAGATGGGATTGTCGGTTCTCTAACTTGGCAAGCACTATACTCTGGTGCACCTGTGAATATGCCGATTCTGATGAATGGCAGTTCTGGTAATGCTGTGAAAATTGTTCAAAATGTCCTGAAATTGAATGGATACTATTTCGGTTTTATTGACGGATTTTTTGGGACGATGACAGATGTAGCAGTGCGCCATTTCCAACTCAGCAAGGGTTTACCGCAAGATGGAATTGTTGGCTATAACACTTGGTACGCTCTCAGCAAGTTACCGCACTAATCACGGGTTGGATTCACTTTATTTCTTAGTCCGCGCAGGCGGACTACCCTTCGGGAAGGCTAACACGTTTTTGTAGGCGCGGTTTCAACCGCCGTCTTATCTTTTCCTAAGTCCCTAATTATCCTTGATAGGAATGCTGTGCACCGGAAGGGCGATCACAAATTCTGTTCCCCTTCCCGGCTGGGAACAACATTCTAACGTTCCCCCGTGTTTTTTGGTGACTATATCCTGGCAAATTGGCAGTCCAAATCCGGTTCCTTTGCCTTCTACTTTCGTTGTAAAGAATGGTGTAAACAATTTTTCTTTGATGGTTTCTGACATCCCAATTCCATTGTCAGCTATCCGAATCTTTACGGTAGAATTGATGAGTTTTTCGCTCAAATTGGCAACAGAGGTCGAAATTGTAATCGTATTGGGGTTGCTCTCAATCTCTTTGTAGGTTTTTCCAAAATTAGATTCTTCCATAGCATCGATCGCGTTGGCTAGCAAATTCATAAATACCTGATTCAGTTGCCCCGGATAGCATTCTATTTGAGGCAATTCCTCGTAATTTTTGATGATTTTAATGGCAGGGCGATCGCCCGACGCTTTCAACCGGTGTGCTAAAATCATTAATGTGGTATCAATTCCTTCATGAAGATTTGCCGGTTTTTTCTCAATCCCGTCGGTACGCGAATAATTTCGCAAAGATTGCATGATGTCGCAGATGCGATCCGTTCCCAATTTCATCGAGTCAATCATCTTCGGCAAATCTTCTACTAAATATTCTAATTCAATCGCTTCTATTTCATCTAAAACTTGTGGCCCTGGCTGGGGAAAGTTGTCTTGATAAACTTGGAGTAAATTTATTAAATCGCTAACATATTCTTTGGCATGATGCAAATTGCCAGAAATAAAGCTGACGGGATTGTTCACTTCGTGGGCTACTCCAGCCACGAGTTGTCCGAGTTGCGAGATTTTTTCTGTTTGAACTAATTGTGCTTGAGCTTGTTGCAGTTGAACGAGTGTTGCTTCTAAATCTTCAGCTTTTTGTTTCAATTGAGATTCCGATGTTTGCAGAGCTTTTTCGGCGCGCTTGCGATCGCTAATATCGCGATTAATCCCCAAGCCGTGGGGTTTGCCGCCGTATTCTAAAAAGTTTCCTTTTACCTCAACATCGCACAGCGTACCGTCTTTTCTCTGTATGATAGATTGACAGGTAAATTCTTCGCCTCGGCTGACAGTTTGTACAAATTCGGCGAATGAAGACAGATACTCTGGGAGAATATAATCGGGCGGATTTAACTGCAAAAACTCTTGTTCAGAATAGCCCAAAATTTTACAGAATGCGGGGTTAGCTGCAATGATTTTACCACTCTCCAAATCTATCAGCGAAAGTCCGTCTGCTACTGTCTCAAATATACTGCGGTACTCCTGTTCTTTTTGGACGATATCGACTTGGAACTGTTGCAGAATTTCGAGAGATTCAGCCAACTGGCGGGATTTCTGCTGTTCTCTGGCGTAGATGCGGGCGTTTTCAATGGCGATCGCCGCTTGTGTCGTTAACATTTGCAACAGTTCTAGCCGATCGCGCGTAAATGCTCCACTCGCCAGATTATTCTCCAAATACACAATGCCAATCAACTTACTTTGATACAAAATCGGCGCGCATAAAATCGACTTTGGCTGGTAATTTTGAATGTAAGTATCCGCTTGGTAAATTGTTTCTTGACTTGCATCACTCAATACCAGCGGTTGCTGAGTTATCCCAACGTATTTGACGATAGAAATAGGAATATCTGAGCTATTTTCAAACAGCATTGACTCCTGAAATATTGCTGAAGTCATGCGGTTAGTATCCGAGACTTCAACAAATAATTGCCCGTCTCTTTCTAAAAGAATACAGCCTTTTTGTGCGCCAGCATTTTCTAAAATAATGTGCAGCAATTTTTTCAACAATTTTTCTAAGACAATTTCACTATAAATTGCCCCAGATGCTTTGATTACCGTTGCTAAATCTAAGATATTAGCATGAGTCGATGTACTAGCAGTTAAAGTTGCAGCAATTCGCGACTCAACAGCTTCAGGAAATAAATTGCCATAGTATTGTTCGAGTTGACGGACTTTCGCTGTAGCGCCCCACTGGATATAGCAAACTCTGGCATCGTTGAGGTAATTTTTGACGAAAATCAGCCGATTTTGGGATAAATAAAATCTCGCTGCTAATTCGTTAACGAGTGCGGCATCTTGAATGAAGCGGTTTTCTATTGCGAGGGCGATCGCACTATCGTAGCATTCTGCCGCCTCATACTTTTGTCCCGACAACCGCGCCACTTCCGCCTGGATCGCTAAATATTTGTGCTGGTAATTTGCAGGGCAGTTTTTCGCAAATTCTCGAAGCTCTTCCAGGC
>JBDTEI010000381.1:0-15336 GCA_039922675.1 Microcoleus sp. | reverse complement strand
GGGCGTTGGAGTTGGCGCAGGCGTCGGTGTTGGAGTCGGAGTCGGCGCGGGCGTCGGAGTCGGCGCAGGCGTCGGTGTTGGAGTCGGAGTCGGCGCGGGCGTTGGAGTTGGCGCAGGCGTCGGTGTTGGAGTCGGAGTCGGCGCGGGCTTCGGTGTTGGAGTCCCAGTCGGAGTCGGAGTCGGCGCAGGCGTTGGAGTTGGAGTTGGAGTCGGCGCGGGTGTTGGAGTTGGCGCGGGGGTTGGAGTTGGAGTTGGAGTCGGCGCGGGTGTCGGAGTTGGCGCAGGCGTCGGAGTTGGAGTTGGAGTCGGCGCGGGCGTCGGAGTTGGCGCGGGCGTCGGAGTTGGAGTTGGCAGGACTGCACTGGTGTATTCAAAAGAGCCGCTGTCAACGATCGCCCCTGGAATGGTATCGCCATCTTGAGGGCGAGTCACGCCGCGTTCATCCGTAGCGGGTGCACCGCTGTTAATCCCTTGATCGATTGCTGGACTTCCGACGGGTAGGGGCATGACTAAGGCGCCGTTGATGTTTTGCAGAGGGCCGAGTTTCGGATCTGCGATCGTTATACTTGTTGTCGCCTTGGTATCAGTGCTAATCAACGGCCACTGAAAATTCCCTCCTAGGTCAGTGTATTGGGCCGTGGTTTGTTGCTGAATTCCCCAAGGGTTTCCTCCGTTAGCTGCTGTATTGTTGGAAAGAATCGTGTTTTTGAGGGTGACATTATTGGCATCGGCAAAGATACCTCCACCAACCCAGCCGGCAGAATTATCGGCGATCGTTGTGTTGACAATAGTCGTGGGTGCACCAAGAGTCATTGCACCACCGAGTTTGTTGTAATCACCAGCAGCAAACGCCGTGGAGTTGCCCGAAAACGTACTGTTAGTAATCGTAGCAGGGGCATTGAGTGTCCACAGTCCGCCACCTTGATTATTGGCTTTGTTGCCAGCAAAGGTGGTGTTGGTAATAGTCAATCCCTGGTTAGTTTGGTCGCTCAAAATCGTTACCGCACCACCGTTTCCAGGACTTCCACCGTTGGGTAGCGCCACAACTTCGTTATTTTGGAAGGTGGTGTTTTCCAAAATTACCTTGTCTTGGCTGCCGGTGAACAGATAAGCTGCGCCTCCTTCACCTTGACCTTTATTGTTCTGAAATACGCTATTGGTAATCTTAATTGTGCCGGAAGCTTCGCTCGGATTGCTGGCTCTGTCTGTGTAAATAGCACCACCGTTACCCCTTAAACTAGGATTATCTTGGCCTGTTGCGTAAGAGGCTGCGGTGGTGTCGTTGCCGATGAATCGCGAGTTGTCAATCGTTAACTTGCCCTGAAGGCTGTTAATCGCCCCACCGTTAATTCCCTTGTTGTTGGTGAAGTCGCTGTTGGTGATAGTCAAAGCTTTGGAGCTCAAAAAGCCGATCGCACCTGCACCGCGTTCGTCATTACCTGCCGTAGCGATGTTGCCGGTGAATTTACTGTTCGATACTGTGAGAGTATCGTTGTTATTCCCGAAAATCGCCCCACCACCCTTATCGGCAACGTTGTTATTAAACTGAACATTGTCTACTGTGAGGTTTACTTCGTCCGTTGTACCGATCGCGCCACCTGTATCGGTAGTTTTGCCGTTCGTAATAGTGAGATTTTTGATAGCAAAACTCGTAGCAGTCGCAACGTTTGCATTGACAAAAAAGGCGCGGGATGCGTTGTTGCCACTAATGGTTAAACCCGTCGCAGCGGCGCCGTCAATGGTGAGGTTTTTGCCAACCGGAATATCGAGTTGACCAGTGGTGAGGGTGATGGTTTGGCTAGCCAAACCGGGAGCGAAGGTAATTGTATCACCAGCAAGAGCTGCGGCGATCGCAGCTCTCAATGAACCCGGCCCGCTATCGCTATTGTTGGCTACGACGATACTAGCTAAATTACCTCGGTAATTTGCCATCGTGTCGGGTCGCAAGGCTAAGGGAGATTCAATTTGACCCTTGGTAAATTCTAAGTTCCAGTCGCCGTCTTTGCCGGTGATGTTGGTGGATGCGGCAATGTCAGCACCGGTTAATTGGCTGAGTTTATCAACGAAATTAGCACCTGTACCTGCCGCTACATCGCAGCCGTACAGCATGATGTCTGCTTGTGGGGCTAGTGAAGTCTGCCACTTTTCCAACTGACCTTTATATTGCTCGATGTTATCTGAACTCAGAGCGGTATTGCCGAGTTGCAGGCTGCCTGAACTGCCGTGAGAAATGATGTGTACTGAGTCGATCGCCCCGTTGGTAGAGGCGTATTTTTCAATTTCAGAGGTAATTTTTTCGATGCCGTTTTTGGTGCGATCGAGTATTACTACCTGCTGTCCCGGCAGCACTCCCGCTGCAAGTGACTCGTAATCTTCTACCCCGGAATCAATGAATACTAAGGAACACGGGGGCAGTTTTTTCAAAGAAGATTGTGAGGTGATTTGAGCAAAAGTAGAACTCATTTTTTATACTCCATTAAGGGCGTTATTGGTAGATACAGCCCGGAAGTAATCTCATCAGCCTTGTTTGAATATATAGTAACACTAATTTTGAAAATAGTGCAACATTTAACCATCAATTATTTAAATGTTTTTTTTCCCGGATTGTACTTGTTGCCGCTTGTAGTTACTCAATTTTTTTGACCAAATTCGTTGGCAATATATAACAAATATTTGGGATCATTCAAAAAAATCCAGCTTTTTAAAGCCGGATTTTTTCAGTATTATTTTGCTCTAAATACCCATCATTACAGGCAATGGGAAATGGGTGCAAGCGTAATTTTCTACTGAGTAACCGCTCTAAATTAGATTTAGCATTTATGCTTTTAGTCTGATACTTTGGGTGGACGGACACGGCTGAGTTTAAGTCCCTACCTGTATTTCATCGAATTTAAAAATGAATTATATAATTCATTTTGAATAATTCCGTCAATTAAAATAAATAATGCAACTATAGGTCAGAGAAAAATTACGACTGACCTCAATCATTCCCTATTTTTAAATCTAAAGTTCTGTGAGATATGCTCTTAAGCTGGCTAGATTTTTGAGACACCAGAATACTGATACCAAGTTGGTTTGGTGGCATTTACTAACACTCAAAATAGCCTGATATTAACTGTTGGTAAATCGATCGCAATTAAGTTGTTTGCGCACTCTTAGCGTGCGCTTTGAAGATTTGGGGCGTCACTACAAACGCGATCAGAATTATTGAGCGAGAGTTGATACGATCGATCGCAGATTCAGCCAGATGTGGCTAATGATAATTCCATTTGGGCCAATCGCCCTCAGCACGCTCCACAACCTCAATTACATCACCTGCCTTATTAGCAAACAATCGATCGCGCGCGCGGTCGTTGCTGAGTGTGTCGGTATCTCGATCGGCATAACACGAACCCAGTCCGTTTTTGTCGCTGAGAGGACTGTACCATGTTAGCAATTGGCTGTTGTGTGGTTCGATCTCATCTGAACTGCCGCCAAAAATTGTGCCAACTTTATCAATCTCTCCAAGGATAGAGGCATATTTTTGAAGTGCCGAGATAATTTGCTGGATGCTGTCAAAGCTAGACTTGACTAAAATTACTGCAACCACCGCCAAAATCCCACCGACAAAATATCCGCTGTCATCGAGGCTGAAGTCATTAAATACAAAGCTTCTGGATGCGGGATTTTGGTATTCCAAGGCGGGATTGGTTTCCGTCAAAGAAGTGAACATATTCCTTCCTCCAAAAGGGTGTTGACTGGTAGATGTACCCTTGGAGTCAGACCTTGTTTGTGTTGGTCGTACCCATTGAACTCATCTATCAGTTTCGCCTATTTCTGCGGCGCTGGCATCCGCGATCGCACGGAATTTATATTTTCCGTATTTTCCCCAATTGCCGACAGGTCAGTAATTACCGATATATTCTGTATCCTGTAGGTGACCGCTTCAACAAAGAATCCAACTGCTGGCCCGTGCTTCAAACCCTTAGCCGATAGGTCATTCCGATCTAAAAGCTCAAATCTCAAATCTCAAATGGTATGACAGTTCGTCGAGAGGCTGCGCCACAGCGCCGCTCAAGAATCTGTAGTAGAGGGCGGTTTCTTACCCGAATTCCGAATGTTAATAATCTTGTTGAGCGCCTCGAACCAAAAACCAGCTCCCATAGAAATAGCTACGCCACTCAATATCCAACCTAACAATTTTGTCATCAAAGCCGGCAACAATAATTTCCCCTGCGCGTCTAGTTCTAACCTGTTTGGTTCGCTCCATCCAAAAGGCAGAGCTACATTATCCAAAGCTCGATCGACCTGATTTTGAACTTTTGTGAGATTGGTTAAATTATCCAATTTAGTGTTAGCGTTTTTTGCTATTAACTGCTCAGCGTACAAATTAACAGTCGATCGCAACATCGAATCCTTTGACAACCGATTAACAATATTAATCGTATCAGCATTAGCAGCCAGGGCGATCGTAGTTCCGAGCAAAATCGCCACCCCTCTAGCATTCCGCTTGTAAACGCCTGAAGCGCGCTCCATCGATTGGTCAAACCAAATTTCAATTTCTTTCTGAAACCGCTGCAACTGATCTTGAGTATCTCCACCGCCTGTTTCAGCGCGCTGCGCTAAAATATAAAGGCTGCGTTTCAAAGATTCTGGCATACTGTCCAAGGTTTCTTGAATTTGTTTGTAAATCGGACTCTCCTCTTTCTCCTCCATAATTTCTGCTACCGTATCCTGACTTTTCCTAACTTTGCTGACGGTATTTAACAGATTGCTCAAACTCGGTTGCAGTTGCGCCCGCAGCGCCGCCCGCTCAAATTCGCTATCAAAACTAGCCTTAACAAATGCCATCTGCCTCTGAAATTCTCTCCCTCCCAGCTCAGTTTCTGGCAGATAAACCTGAGAATCATTAATATAAAATCCCAGCTTTTCCGACATCCGATCCAAGCTATTGTTCAAACTCCCCAAATCGTTTTTATAATCTTCAACAACTCGATTGAATTCCGCAGTTAGCCAGCCAAACTCTTGCTCGATAATCGGTTTAGTAGACTCCGGCAGATTCAGCCCCTCTCCAATCACTTGAATTTGTGCCAACTGTAAATTTTTAAATCTTTCCAATCTGATTTTAGAGATAGCTAGCATCAAACTAGAAATCTTTAAAGTATCCAAAAGGCTAGCAGAAAAATTCTCAGCCGGAATATAAGAAGGCCCACTTGATTTATTGCCAAAAATATTTTTAGTAGCAGTCACCAGGAGGAAGAAATGCCCCAAACTGTGTGTAATAGAGCGGAATGCCTCTGGTAAAACTCCTTTCGCTCCCTGATTCAAATCTTTGATAATCGGATTGGCGTAAATAGAATTTGCCAACTGTCCGACTCGCTGAAACTGTACCGAATCTTTCGCGCCTTCGCTGCCACCAGAAATCAGCATTTCGATGGACTTCTTTAAATGTTCCGCCCGCCACTGCAAAACAGTAGCAATCAGTTCCTGAATTTCGGAAGCTAGTAAGCTTAAAGTCAGGTAGATAAACACTAAGCCAATGATAATATCTATAATTACAGGCAAGTTCATGGTATTTCCCCGATCGCAAATAACTGCTGTCTAAGTTTACCTCCTGTTTGGGACGCTAAAAACTCTCTTAATTTATGTCAGAAATCTTTCCATTCCCGGGGCGCAAACCGAAAACTCGCTTCAATGGCAGCTTGACAGACAAACTGTGGATGCTGGCTTTTCTGTTGGCTGCGGTGCTAATTTTCGGACTGAATCTGGGCGGCGTGGCGTTGCGGGATTGGGATGAAGGGATTGCAGCCCAGGTAAGCCGCGAAATTTGGCGCGGTAACTTACATTGGCTGTATCCAACGATCGACTCCGTGCCTTATTTGAACAAGCCGCCGCTGGTACACTGGCTGATCGGGCTGTGTTTTAGCGCAGGCGGTGTCAGCGAATTGACGGCGAGGTTGGTACCGGCGATGCTGACTGCGGCTTCTGTGCCCATGCTTTACGCCATTGGCAGGGAGTTGTTTCCGCAGCGCTCGATCGCCATTTTTTCGGCTCTCGTTTACCTAACGCTGCTCCCGGTAGTGCGGCATGGACGTTTGGCGATGTTAGATGGCGCAGTTTTGTGTTTTTTGCTGGCATCGATGTGGTGTTTGCTGCGATCGCGCCGCGACTTGCGCTACGCCTTGGGGGCGGGGATTGGGTTCGGATTCATTTGCTTGACTAAGGGCATGATGTTAGGGCTGCTGCTGGGCGCGATCGGCTTTATTTTCCTGGTTTGGGATACCCCGCGACTTCTCACTTGTGGGTATCTTTGGGGCGGATTGGCGATCGGAACTTTGCCAGTAGCTGGTTGGTATTTTGCCCAATGGTTGCACTACGGCCAAGATTTCATCAACGCTAATTTAGTTAACCAATCTTTCCGGCGCATTTGGGAACCCGTGGGCAATCACAAAGGCCCGCCCTGGTATTATCTTTTAGAAATTTTAGAATCAGCATGGCCCTGGCAGTTATTTTGGCTGCAAGGGCTGCGCTTAAGTTGGGAAAATCGCAATTTTCCCGGGTCAAAATTAGTGTTAGTTTGGACTGGAGTATATCTGCTGGCTATTTCTGTGATGAATACCAAATTGCCTTGGTATGTTTTGCCAGTTTATCCAGCTTTTGCGATCGCCGTTGGCAGCTATCTTGCTGAAGTTTGGGAGCAAATGTCGGTGCCGGGAGATGCGGTAAAAGATGAAGCAGAAGAACATTTTAATGCTATATCTTTTTTACCTCATCCCGCAATTTTGGGATTGCTGGCTGTAGTTGCTGTCGTCGGTTGCCTGTACTTCAGTGGCTTGGTACGGCTGGACGGACAAATTGTGCCGATCGAGCGAGATTTGCAGTTAATGCTGATGTTTGTAGCTTTGACAATGACACTGGCTGGCGTATTGCTGCACCGCAAAGATCGGCAGTTTCTATTAGTGTTAATTTGGGGAACTTACGTCACGCTGTTAGTATTTGTCGCTTCAGATAACTGGGTTTGGGAACTAGCCGAGGATTATCCGGTGAAGCCGATCGCCGAAATTGTCCGCCAAGGAACCCCAGCGGGTCAGGAAGTCTTTACATCTCATAAATTACCTCGTCCGTCGCTGAATTTTTACAGCGAGAGGCAAGTTATTGTCGCCGACGGGCCGACACTTAAAGAGAAATGGCAATCTCTCCCTCAACCTTATTTTCTGTTGGAAAAACCTGTGCTCAAGCATCTAGCTTTGGAGAATGCTCAGGTTGTCAAAACAGCCGACGATTGGGTTTTGGTAACTCGGAAGTAAATTATTCATGAATAAAATTTACTAAAATACCAATAATTTTGGGGAGGTTTTGGAGATAATATTCTACAGCATCAATGCTGATAACTTGTGCTTCTAATTTAAGAAATTTCCAAATATTACCAGAAGTGACAACGCCATAGATAGTGCAGATATTATTGCCTTCTTGTTCATTAAAGAGTTGGGCTTCTACCATATCAAAAAAAACGTTAAGTGAACCGTATTCCGTTATATTGCAATACGGTTTACTTAAGGTTTATTTGTCATTGCGAGCGTCCTCGCGAAGCAATCGCAGCGTCTGTTTGTCACATCGTTTTTCCCCGTGTCCGGTCTTAAGTAAACCGTATTGCGTTATATTGCAGGGTTTGGCTTGAAATGTTGCTGCACTGTACCTCAGCATTTTCGGCGAAAAAGTTAACTCGTTCTGAGGTTGTTAAATCAAAGATTTTCACGGCTTTATCTCAACTAAATTCACTGTAAGACATTGTTGATTTTTAACTTGATTTGGCAAATAAGTTTTCTTCTATTGACAATAGACCTCTTGCAAAAATCTTCGAGTCATAGAGCAACCGCAGATATCGGGCAGATGCAACACGGATTGACGCAGATGGTTTCAGGGTATTTTCGGATTTTTGCAAGAGGTCTAATCTACAGACTGCCTTTCTATTCTCAATGCCATTTCGACTCTTTGATACTCTGCCTCAACCTGTTTAAAAAGCCCGCAGCCCTGCCCAGATAAAGGCTTGTTTGCATTTGTCCCTATCCGGCCCATGATTTCGAGTTGTTCGCACAGCTCAAACAAGCGAAAAGCACCGAGAGTACCGCTAATTGATTTCAAAGAGTGAGCATCCCGCCGCAAAGCTAGCTGATCGGCGTTGCACAGAGCCACAGAGATGCCTTGCAGCAGTTCGGGAGCTGTTTCGAGGTAAAGGTCGATCGCCTCGTCTAAAGCTTCCACATCTCGCAATCCTTCTATAATCTTGGCACTCAGACAATCGGGACTGTCTAACAAAGCCCGATCGAGATTTGATTCACGACACGCGACAACAGTGGGCGAATGGGGAATTGTCAGTTGTTGATTGCCCGCAACAGCCCCATTCGATCGCACTTCTAATACAGTTCCTCCGATCTGTTCTGGCTGCGAGTTAAAACAAAAAATCGGCTGCGGGAGATCGAACTCCCCATTCGAGCGAGATTTACACGCGCTCAAAGCTCTAACCAACTCCTCAATGGCGATCGGCTTACTCAAATAGTCGTCCATCCCTGCCGCCATGCACTCTTCGCGATCGCCCCGCATCGCATTTGCCGTCATCGCCACAATCCAAGGCCTCGTCCATTTTAGATTTAGGATTTGCGATTTGGGATTGTTAGATTGCTCATCAGTCAATTTGGGATTTTCTATCGATTTTAGATTATGAGATTCCTCGTCACTTATTGAAAATTCTGATTCTTCCCGCGACTTTTCTGTCGATTTTAGATTGTTATATTCCTCCTCACTTATTGAAAATTCTGATTCTTCCCTGGGATTTTCTAAGGTCAAATCTGCTGAAAATGCCTCGCGGATGCAGCGAGTAGCTTCCAAACCGTCCATTTCCGGCATTTGCACGTCCATCAGCACGACATCGTAAGGCTGGCGGTGCAAAGCTTCGAGCACTTCGATACCGTTTCCTGCCACATCCGCGCGATACCCCATGCGCTGCAAAATTTGCACAGCCACCTTCTGATTCACCAAATGATCGTCAGCCAACAGAATCCGCAGGGGTAACTTCTCGGCAAGCACGGGTATGCTTTGCAATAAAGGCCCGCTGCTGCGCTGCACTCTAATTTCACTTGCCGGTTTCCCAAAAATATTGATTAAAACATTGTAAAGCTGAGATTGTTTGATCGGCTTGTTCAAAAAAGCAGCAAAATCCACCTCAATCGCAGACGTGTTAATTTCTTGCCTGCCGATCGAAGTTAGCATCACTAACGGCAACTTTTGGCAATCAGGATGCTGGCGAATTTGGGCAGCTAAAGCCAACCCGTCCATTTGTGGCATTTGCATATCCAAAATTGCCAAGTCAAACACCTCTTTAGCTGCGATCCAATCTAAAGCCAAACGAGCAGAAGCTGAAGCCCTAGGAACCATTCCCCAAGACTGAGCTTGGAGAGTCAAAATTTGGCGGTTGGTTGCATTGTCATCAACAATTAAGACTCGCTTCCCAGTTAATTCAGGTTGAGTAGTGCTCAAATTAACTGGCAACGAACTGTTGCAGCCAGAAACGATCGTGCTGAAATAAAAAGTAGAGCCTGCGGATTTAGGATTTTGGTCGATCGGCTGGCTGCTGAGTACATATTTGCCAGAGCCATATTTTTCGGCAATTTCACAAGATTCTCCCCATCCCAAATCAAAAACTGCCGCTTTAAAATCTGCGGGAGGATTGCCCGCAAGACTTCCCATACTTTCCACCCACATCCTGCCACCCATCATTTCGGCCAAACACTTGCTAATTGCCAAACCCAATCCAGTACCGCCGTACTGCCTGCTGGTTGAAGAATCAACCTGGCTGAAAGATGTAAACAGCCGATACATACGATCGCACGGAATGCCGATACCAGTATCTTTTACCGCAAATTGTATTTCGTATACTTGGTTAATTGCTCGTGGTTCGCCATTAATTTCTGGCGGTTCTTGAGCGTCGATCGTGGACACTTCAAGCTTTTGGGCAGTCACCGAAACCACCACTTCTCCAGTTGCGGTAAATTTAACAGCATTGCTGAGCAAGTTGATTAAAATTTGCCTCAAGCGGGCGCTGTCGCCGATCGCCGTTGGTGGTACGGAGCGATCGATCAAGTAACCCAATTCAAGTTTTTTTTCTGCCGCCTTGGCAGCTACCAAGTCGAGAGATTCCTCAATGCAAGTGCGGATGTCAAACGGATGTTCCTCCAAGTCCAATTTGCCCGACTCAATTTTCGAGAAATCTAGAATATCGTTGATTAGCGTCAGCAAGGCATCGCCACTGCTGCGGATAGTTTCTACAAAATCACACTGTTCGCGAGTTAAGCTCGTATCTAGCAGTAAACCTGTCATGCCGATGACTCCATTCATCGGAGTGCGAATTTCGTGGCTCATGGTGGCTAAAAATTCACTTTTGGCTCTGGTAGCCGCCAGTGCTTCATCGCGAGCTTTTGCCAAATCTACGCCTGTTTGCTGGCGTTCTAATTCGCTTCCCACCCACTGAGCCATCAGTTTCACCAACTCTCTATCTACAACTCGGAACGGTTCTCTCAGAGCAGTCGGAGCAAAGAAGCAGAGAGTGCCGTAAACTTCACCTGCCACCCTGACGGGAATTCCCATGTAAGCTTCGATGTTGAAGGCCGGATTCTTGGTGTTGAAGGACAAACCCGAAAACCTCACCGACTCAAAGTACATCGGTTCTGTTGACATTGCTGTAGCTACGCAGAATGTTTTTTCCAAATCGTAGATTTCTGATTTGACGATCGACTCATCTGGACATTCAACAGCCATTATTTGATAGTTGTCGCCTTGAATACGCGACAAAATTCCCACGGACAGGTTTAGCTGTCGGCATCCCATTCCCAGCAGTTCTTGGAGGCGCAAATCAAACGTAGAAAGGATGCCCTGGGGGTCTGTACGGGGAGCCGAAATCACTTGGTACAAAGTTTTAATGGCAGCTTCGCTTTCTCGCAGTTCGTGTTCTGTTTTCTTGCGCACGCTGATGTCGCGGGAAACGCCGATAATTTCTTGCACGGAGCTAGTTTCGGGATCGCGGATCGTGCGGCTGGTGGTTTCAAACCAAATGTAATTGCCGTCTTTGCAGCGGACGCGGTAGCTGAGGGTGTAAGTAATTGGCAGGGCCAGGACTTGCGAATAAGCTTTGGCGAGAGTTTCTAAATCGTCGGGGTGAATATAATCGTTGGGGAGGTGGCCGATTAGTTCCGAAGGTTCGTATCCCAGCAAAGCGTGGCTGGCGGGCGAGACGTAAACAAACACGCCTTTGGGGTTGTGTCTGGTGATCATGTCCGTTGAGTTTTCGGCCATCAACCGATAGCGGTTTTCGCTCTCCTTACGTTCGGCTTGAGAGTTGCCTAATGCTTCTAGCATTCGGTTGATGTCGTCGGCCAAGCTTGCGAGTTCATCGGCTCCTGGCATCTGCACCCGCAAGTCTGCGTCGCCGTTGGCTGCGATGTTGCTGACGCTAGTGCTCAAGTCCGCCAATCTCGCCAAGACTAAATTTTCTAGCAACAGCAGGGCGATCGCGCTAAAGATTACACCTACTGCCAATATCGAGAAAGTAAACAGTTCTAGGGTAGCCTGACCTTGGCGAGAGATTACTCGGTCTACTTCTACTCGCAGCAGCAGCGCTAGCTTACCCCGGATGTCCCGAATCAGGGCATATCCTGCGACTACGCTGTCGCTGAGCGGCTCAACTAAAATTTCTACTGATTTGAGGTTGGAAATTTTGAGTTTGAGATTGTCCAACTCCTGGCTTGAGCTAGCGAGTGCTTTAGCGCCTGGGCCTGAGTAGTTCGTGGCTCCCACTTTAAAATCTAAACTCGGCAATCTAAAATCCACTGACAGGTGAGTCAGTTCCGAAAGCAAACCGATTTCGGTGTTGTCGAGGTAGCGTGCCAGGATCAGCGTCCCCCGTGGCGTGCCTTGGGCGTTGCTGTTGACGATCGGCTTTGAGGCTATCAGCAGCGTGGCTTCTGGCAGGGTGAGGACGCCTGTTTTGGTGGGGTACCCCTCGTCAGAACCTGTCGATGACTGTAGCAGCGCCTCGGTCAAGTGCTGTTTTAACCTGGCCGGAATCGGGATTTCGGTTTTGGATTTCAGGTCAAAACCTTTGCTGAAGATGGTCTTACCGTTGGAGTCCAGCAGCACCAACAAGTTTAATCTCAAGTAAACAAATGTGGAATCGACGAAATTAGATTTGACAAAATCCTGATTCCGTGTAGCGACAAAAGAGTAGGTATCATCCCACTCGGCATAATCTTGGGCGCTGGTGTCTAAGTTCGACAAGTCGTCATCTAGCGCGTCCAAAGCCCGCGCGACATCCTGGCGCACGTACTGTGCCTCCAGGTTGTTAAAATCGTGCAGCAAAATCGTTGATGCAGTGGCATAGAGAACCACAATCAGGCTGATCAGCGCTGCACCGATGATTAATAGTGTTTTTTTTCGGAGTTGCATGGCGTCGGCCTGATTGTGGTGGTACTAGGCAACTAGCCTGGGGAGGTTGGAGACATAGGTTGTTTAGCATTGGCGATCCGATCGCACAGCCTGGGTGTTTTGACTGTTGTGGGCGAATTGGCAAAAGCCCTCGGTATGTCCCAGGTATAGCAACCGCCACATCGGTGAGGACATAAATAACCGGAATGAATAGAGCCGATACCCGTACTGCATCAATGGTTTGATTCCCGTTATGCAACTGTCAACTGTCCACTGTCCACTGTCAACTGCTATATCAGGTATCTCGCCCCCCACACTCAGTGTAGTATTTTCACATCTTTAGTTCCCTTCATTATGCACAACCGATCGCCTGCGAGTCATGACCTGACGCTCGCGATGTTCTCAGATCGGGGCGATCGCAGTCAAAAAAACTTCGCGTTTGATACTCGCGCCGGCCAGCGCAGGGTGGCGGTTGACTGGACAGGCGTACTGGATTGAGAACCGCTATTGAGAAGGCTGATAACAATTCTGTCTTGCTTTAAGGTTCGATCGTTCGGACTTTAATCCGCATTCATGAAGGACTAAAGTCCGAACGATCGAACCGATTTCACAATGGTAAATAGAGCTGATACATTCTTAAAAAAGCTCATAAAAATAGTGCCTGATGTGAGTAGGAAATTACATCAGGCACTATTAGAAATCCGATCGCGCAAATCTACTCTTTTTTACCGGATGACGGCTAAAGCACCAGCACCAGCAGCCGCAACCGCGGATGTAAGAGCGGTGAAAAACAGCCACCAAGAGGCAACTTCCGCTGCTTTCCGAGTTTCTTCAGCTTGTTTTTCGGCTTGCACTTTAATGCTTTCGAGGCGAAGCTGCGCTTCTTGCTGCAAGCGTTCTGCTCTTTGCAAGACGCTGTTACGGCTTCTTTCAATTTGATCGATCAAGCGGTTGGCATCTGCTTCGGAAATGTCCTCACGCGAACTAATTAGGGCTACTAAAGTATCGCGGTTGAAATGACCGAGGCGATCGCGCAAAGCATCAAATCCGGCTTGCGGATCGTCAAATAACTTGCGCACATCCCGCGTAATGCCTTCGTAGTTCAGTTCAGGGCGATCGAGCGAATTGAGGTAATCTCGAACTTTTCCGAGAACGCCGTCAATTACCGACTGAATGCCCTCCTGTATTTTCTGAATTTGCAGTGCGAATTGGTCGCGCACCGACAAAATTTGATCGACAATCCGAGCAGCTTCTGCTTCAGAAATATCTGGCCGCTGAGACAGCAGAGAAACCATAGTCTCTCGATCGATATGCGACAGCCGCTCACCCAAACTGTAAGCGCCGACTTTTGGGTCGTGCAGCAGGAGTTGCAAGTCGCGCTTGATAGCTTCGGGATTTAATTCATCCTTGCCCGTATTGCGCAAATAATCTTCTAAAACACCCTGAAAATCCTGCACTTGGGTTTGCACCCGCTTCGCCAAACGGCGCGGCGCTTTCATGATCGAACCCAGAGTTTCCTGCACTTGGTCGATAATTTGATTGACTTGTTGCTCGGTCAAATCTTCCCTCTGAGAAAGCAGTTTGACCAAAGTATCGCGATCGACCTGAGACAGGCGGCCGCGCAGCGCTAAAGCCCCTTCTTTGGGATTTTCCATCAGTTTCGTCAAATCCCGCTGAATCCCCTCAGGATTGAGTTCTGACTTGCCCGTATTGCGCAGATAATCTGCCAGGGCGGTGGTAGTTTGGTCGTACTGATCCTTAGCTTTTTCTGCCAGCTTTTGCGGTGCTTCCAGCGCGCTGTGCCAAGTTTCTTCGGCGCTGTCGAGAAGCTGATTTACTTGGTCTTCGCTGAGGTCTTTCCGCTGAGATAGCAATTTTACTAAAGTTTCGCGATCGAACCGAGAAGCTCTAGCTCTCAGCGCCCACATTCCCGCTTCCGGGTTGTCCAGCAGTGTTTTGAAATCGCGCTTGATGCCTTCAGGATTGAGTTCTTCTTTGCCCGTAGACTGCAAGTATTCTTGTACTTTTTGCCACTGATTATCTAGTCGGACTTGCGCTGCTTCTTGCAGACCTTGGGCATCTGCTAAAGCTACATCTCGCGTCCTTTCTAACTCTGTAACAATCTGTTCTACTTCTTGGAAACCAAAGTTTTCGCGGCCTCTGAGGATTTGCACAAAACTGTCGCGGGTGAAAGGAGCCAGTCGATCGCGCAACTGTTCGTAAGTAACATCAGAATCCTCTAATATTTTTTTGAAATTGCTCCCGATACCTGCTGCTGTCAGTTCCTCTTTCGGCGTCAGCTTCAAATAAGTTTCCACGCGCCACTGCAAATCGCGAGCTTTTTCTTGCTCCTCAGCAAAGATCGCAGTTTGTAAAACTCGCTGTCTAATTCCTTCTAAATCCTGGGAAATTTGTTTAATTTTGTCTTGGGTAAAAACGCCTCGACTGGCCAGGATTTCGGCAAAATTAGACTGTTTGAGTTTTTCTAATTCGCGGCGCACAGTTCCGGGATCTGCCGTTGGATCGTAAAGCACGTCACGAAATTCGCGCTCGATCGCTTGCGGGTTCATCTGCCAGGAATAAGTGTTGAGCAAGTAGTTTTCTACATCGGCGCGGATCGGGCTGTAAGTTTCTGGTTCGCTTTTGACTTGAGCGGTAACTTTATCAGCTTGGGCGCTAACTTTGTCTTTAGCTGTTTTGAGCTGACCGACTACTTTTTCTACATCGAAATCGGAAATGTCTGTGCGACCTAAAATTATTCCCATTAAAGCATTGACTGCCATTGTCGTTGCTTGGGTTCTCATGGTGGGGCTTTGGCCGGAATTTTGACCGCCCAGATTGCTGAGGGCTTTTTCTACCCTACTTGTCAGCGTATCTGAGAGC
>JBDTEI010000380.1:0-4406 GCA_039922675.1 Microcoleus sp. | reverse complement strand
ATTCTAGAGGTGCAGCCAGATTTAATCGTTACCGACTTACTAATGCCCGAACTAGATGGCTACGAGCTGATTAAGCGGGTTCGAGACTCGGAAAATTTCAAAGACATCGTGATTATTGTCTCTTCTGCCAGCGTATTTGAAACCGATCAATACAGAAGTTTAGAGGCAGGAGGCAACACGTTTATTCCCAAACCTGTTCAAGCAACGGAACTCCTGGAAAAATTGCAAAAATATCTTGATTTGGAATGGGTTTATGAAGCCAATGAAGCTCCACTGGCGATCGCCTCAGACACCAATGAGCTAATTTCCCCGCCTGCTACAGAAATGGAAATACTATACGAGCTGGCTATGAAAGGAAATTTCCGAGAAATAGTTAAACAGGCGGTATTACTTGAAGAAATAGATCCCAAATACATTCCCTTTGCTAAAAAATTGCATCAGATGGCAAAGGACTTTCAAGACGAAGAGATTTTAACGTTTATTCACTCCTACAAGTAAGGTCTATGAATTCAACAATTCAAGCCAATGGTACGATTCTTATAGTTGATGACAATTCAGCCAACTTGGGTGTCTTATCTGATGCCTTAAGTCAGGAAGGATTTGAAGTTCGGGTCGCTAAATCTGGAAAAATGGCACTAGAGCGGGTCAAATATGCTCTACCCGATCTAATCTTGCTAGATGTCATGATGCCAGAGATTGATGGATTTGAAACCTGTCGTCGCTTACAGGCTAATCCAGAAACTAAACAGATTCCCATTATATTTATGACTGCTCTCTCGGATACTGCTAATAAAGTTGAGGGGTTTCAGCTTGGCGCTGTAGATTATATTACCAAACCCTTCCAACAGGAAGAAGTATTAGCTCGCGTCAAGCTGCATTTAAAGCTTCATACTCTAACTGAAAAATTAGAGGAGAAAAATACGTTGTTGGAGCAGAAAGTTGTAGAAGTCAGCCAAGCCTATGAGGATTTACAACAAATGCAAATTAAGTTAATCCAAAGCGAGAAAATGTCGGGATTAGGGCAAATGGCGGCTGGGATTGCTCATGAAATCAATAACCCTATAAATTTCATTTCTGGCAATCTCGATTATGCCCAAGAGTACGCTCAGAACTTATTAAAAATTGTACGCATCTATCAAGAAGATTATGCAAATCCAACCCCGCGAATTCAAGCAGCAATTGATGAAGTAGAACTGGACTTTGTGGAGGAAGATTTTCTCAAAGTTCTTAACTCAATCAACTTAGGAACGCAGCGCATCCAGGAGATTGTCAAGTCTATGCGAATCTTTTCTCGCGGGGATGAGGCAGACGTGAAAGAAGTAAATGTCCATGAAGGAATTGATAGTACACTCACGATTCTGCATCATCGTTTAAAAGCAAAACCAGAGAATCCTGAGATTGAAGTAGTAAAAGAGTACGGTCAACTTCCACCAGTAGAATGCCATGCTGGACAACTCAATCAAGTGTTCATGAATATTCTTTCCAATGCCATTGATGCTTTGGATGAATCTAATCAACAGCGTTCTTTTGCAGAAATCAAACAACACCCAAACCGCATTCAGATTTGTACAAAAGTAATTGACGATAATTGGGTTGCTATTAATATTAGTGACAACGGTCGGGGAGTTTGTGAAACCATAGAACCAAAGCTATTTGACCCCTTTTTTACCACCAAACCTATCGGTAAAGGAACTGGATTGGGGTTATCTATCAGTTACCAAATTATCGTTGAAAAGCATGGGGGCAGATTATACTGTCAACCTGTATTAGGAAAGGGAGTAGAATTCGTCATTGAAATTCCAATTCGGCAACAAGCTGGTCAAGTTGCTTAGCTTCCCGGTGCAATGTCTCTTACAAACTTTGGTTAATTTCTCGCCGATAGCGGGGATGACAGGGTGTTCCCGTGCAAACAAAGCTAGCTGGCATATTTTTAAAGACGCTGCTGCGAGCTCCGATTAAAGCATTGGCACCGATTTCGACACCGGGGCCAATGAAGCAGTCGGCGGCAATCCAAACGCCGTTATTAATGATCACAGGTGCTGTGATTAAGCCAAAGGCTGGGTCTTGGGCGTCGTGAGTGCCGGTGCAAAGGTAACTTTTTTGAGAAATGACGCAGTGTTTGCCGATCGCAATTCGCTCCAAACTGTACAATACAACATCATCTCCGATCCAACTGTAATCACCGATTTCAATTTTCCAGGGATAGGTAAAACGAGCCGTAGGGCGAATCACCGCCCCTCGACCTATTTTTGCTCCAAACAACCGCAGCAAGCCGCTTCTGATGCTATTACAAGGGTGTGGAGTGAGGGGAAATACGATCGCCTGCACGAACCACCAGAGCAAAATTAGCCAACCAGGCCTTCCGCGATCGAACTTTGATTGATCGTAGCGGCGCAAATCTACTAAAGATTCGCCTGTCAAAGTATTTGCGTGATTGTCGCTAATTGGACGATCGTTTATTTGAGAATTTCGGGAATTTGCGATCGAATTTTCCTGATCTTGGTTCGTATTTGGTATATAATCGGTCACTGATAGTTAATTTAATGTTTAATTTAAAATCGAGTTTAACCTTAAGGACTGCTGCATGACATTTCTAGTTAGGGACAATTTTGACTCAGAAAACGCCAAGGATATCGCACAATGCGAGAATATAAATCCCAGAATTGGCAAAATTCGACTTTTACAAACAGCATTGGTACTGCTTAGCAGCTTTTTTGTAGCAGAGTTAATAGCCGCACTTAATTCTCATAGTTTGTCCCTATTAGCAGATGCGGGTCACGTTTTTTCAGATGTAGCAGCTTTAGCAATAACTTTAACAGCGACTTGGTACTCCTCAGTCAAACGCAAAAGTAAATCCGTAGATTGTACGATCGCACAATCGCCAATTCCTGAACGAGGAGAAATCATTGCTGCTTTAGTTAATAGTATCAGTTTAGTGGCGATCGCCCTGTGGATTGCAGTAGAGTCGATCGACCGATTGCTGTCCCCAACTCCCGAAGTAGAAGGACTCCCGATGTTAATTACCGCCATTGTCGGTTTAAGCATCAACTCAATTAATGCTTTTTGTCTGCATTCTTGCTGCCACGGCGATCTCAACCTTAAAAGCGCATTTCTGCACGCAGTTGCGGACATTTGTTCCTCGGTTGGAGTAATTGTCGCAGCCATCGCCGTGGCTTGGCTGCACTGGAATTGGGCCGACGGCTTGATTAGCTTGCTGGTGTCTGGGGCGATCGTTTTATTAACTCTACCACTATTAATTGAAAGTATCCGTTTACTGTTAGGTAATGTCTCTGCTATTTCCGCAATTCAACAGCCTTGCGATTGCGAAAAAATCAGCTCCGAAAAATTACTTTTTCCCTCACTAGAAGAACTTATTAAATAAAAACAAGACGGTAGTTGAGACCAGGTTTACAGAAACGAAGTACACTTCAATCCGACTGAAGAAATAAAGTAATTTTCACTGGTCGGTCTTCAACCCGCGTCGGCGGGTTTTGTTTTTATAGACGCGGTTTCAACCGCCCGGTCTTCTTGCATCTCCTGATTAATCGCTACTACAGGCGGCGATAGAGGAGCTTCAGGTTCTGCCACATTCAACTGACCGCCACAACAACGCAACTCGTAAAGTTTTGCATTAATTTGATACTCGTACTGACTCAATAGTCTTGCATAAATATAGCCAGCTTTTCCATCCAAAAAGCCGAGCTGAATAAAGTAAAATAAAATAAATCTGAGCATTGGTTTAAAAGGCAGCCGCACCCAAACTTTTTTGAGAAATCGCTTCCGCTGTACGGCATCTCCAAATAGGTGAGCACCAATAGTGCCGCTGTCGTCGCGCCCTTCAATAATATTGTAATAAACGCGAGCTTCCCAATTAGAATATCGGTTGTGGCGCTCGATCCAGTGAAATAAATCGCGGTAATCCTCGTGGATCATGTCATTTTTTAAGTAGCCGACTTGACCACCTAAAATGACGTGTTCGTGAACTTCGTTGTCGCCAGTATTGGGGACGGATTCAGTGCCGAGATTTTCGTAACGGCCTTTTTGATGCTTGAACAAACGCAAATTCCAGTCGGGATATCGACCGCCGTAACGCAGCCATTGTCCTAAAAAGAAGACTTTGCGGTTGAGGTAGTAGCCGTCAAAATTCGGATCGGCGATCGCCTGCGCGATTTCGTCCCAAAGTTCCGGGGGGATGCGCTCGTCGCAATCGACAATTAAGACCCATTCGTTGCGAAAGGGCAGGTTGTCCAAAGACCAATTTTTCTTCTTGGGCCAGCGGTTGTCAAAGTAGAATTGCACGACTTTGGCACCGCGGCTGATGGCAATTTCTACCGTGCGATCGCTGCTTTGGGAATCAACCAGAAAAACTTCATCCGCCCTGGCAATGCTGGCCAGACACGCAGGTA
>JBDTEI010000379.1:0-6124 GCA_039922675.1 Microcoleus sp. | reverse complement strand
AGTAAGAATCCCAGCTTTTAACTATTCCGGGGCTGGTTCACCAAAATTATGAATGTGGTTCAGGTGTCAATCCTGGACGGGCTAGAAGCCCATCCCACAAATTCTGCTTTTGATTGCTATAGCAACCGCCAAGACGATTAGGAATTTCTACATTTTAATTGTTGTATCTCAAAAAACAATCAAAGTCTTGTGGAATGGGCTTCTAGCCCGTTCCGAATCGGCAATTTAAAAGGGCAACAGCTTATCAAGAAGTTCCTTCTTCCTTCTTCCCTCTTCCTTCTTCCCTCTTCCTTCTTCCTTCTTCCTTCTATTAAAAATGCTGCATCAAAAACTCAGTGTTTCTGTCAAAGGTGAAGGATTTCCTATCCTTTGCTTGCACGGACATCCCGGTTCCGGCGATTGTATGTCAGTGTTTACAGAACACCTATCAAAGCGCTTTCGGACGATCGCCCCAGACTTGCGCGGATACGGTAACAGCCGCACCTCAAATTCCTTTGAAATGACCGACCACTTGCTTGATTTAGAAGCACTTCTAGACCGATTGGGAGTCGATCGCTGTTTAGTCATCGGCTGGTCTTTGGGAGGGATTTTAGCCCTGGAATTAGCCATGAAATATCCCCAGCGAGTCACCGGTTTGATTCTACTGGCATCCGCCGCCAAACCGCGCGGAAGTCACCCGCCCATCTCTTGGCAAGATAACCTTTACACCGGTTTAGCTGGAATCATCAATTGGGCGATTCCCGGTTGGCAATGGAATATTGATACTTTTGGCAGGCGATCGCTCTTCCGCTACTTGATCCAGCAGCATACAGCCACGCCTTACCGCTACTTAGCACAGGCAGGTACTCCCGCCTACCTCCAGACTTCCAGCGCCGCTACAAATGCCTTAAATACCGCTCTCAGAGCCGGATACGATCGACTGGTGCACCTCGGCGACATTCAATGTCCCTGCTTGGTGTTGGCTGGAGAGGGCGATCGGCATATCACCTCAGCATCCAGTTTAGAAACAGCCCGCCACCTCCAGGATAGTCAGTGGCAGTGCTATCCCAATACAGCCCACTTGTTTCCTTGGGAAATTCCCGATCGGGTACTCGCAGACATCGATCGCTGGATTGAGAATTTCCCCCAAGCAGTTGGCAATGGTGAGTCCTGAGTTTTGAATTTGTCAGAAGTAATTAATCATCTCAAAACTCACAACTCAAAATTATCCTGCTTCTACTGACCGCTCAAAACAGGCAACAGCCCTCCCTCACCAAACTTTCCCAAATCATCTGCAACCGTCAAACTAATAGGTTTGCAGCGGTGAATCGAAACACCAACACCTTCTGCACCTTCATTTTCTATGTCTTCTACATATCCTGCTTTTGCAGATTCCGCCTCTTGGGCCGTCAAGAACGGGCCAAAATAGTAAATGCACCGCGGCGCTGAAGTTTTAACTTCAACCCACCAAGCCAATCCGAAAAAATTGAGCAAGCTAATCAAGAATTCTTTCATCTGCTTTTCTAATTTATTTGACGGTGTTTTCAGCGTGCTGCGGGCAAGCCTGCGCTTTTGTTATTTACACGCGGCTGTAATGCTACTAAGAACCTATCCAAACCTATTTAAAGCTGATATCTAAATAGATTGGTGTCGAATTCCTGTTTGAACCTAGGGGGAAAGCCCCTTCTACTTTCGCCTGTCCGTAACGATAAGCTGTTGCGGCATTTAAATTGTGTGTCCAGAATCAATCAAAACATGAGTGCGGTGGCTTCGCAGCTCCGCCCCAACTATGCAATTTAAATACGCAACAGCTTAGCTGATCTGTCATCCTTACTTGTTTAAAGTGTGATGCCACTCAATTTTGGGCGGCATTCACAATAAATTACTCTGTTGTCCTGTTTTTTTCAACCAATTTCACGATCCGTGTACGTGAAACTTTTTGGGCCCGCGCTGGCGGTAAATTTCGTATAAAGCCATTCCCGTTGCTACCGAGACATTCAGGCTAGGAGTCTTTCCCCTTAAAGGAATTGAAACTAATCCATCACATCCGCGCTGTATCAAAAGGCTCAAACCGTCAGCTTCACCGCCCACAACTAAAACAGTGGGCCCGGAGAACTTGATTGTCTCTACCGAGTCACCGACGCCGGCGGCCGTGCCATAAATCCAGAATCCAGCCTCTTTCAAGTCTTCCAGCGCCCGGTTAAGATTGACAACTCTCGCCACTGGCAGGTTTTCCAATGCCCCTGCTGCCACTTTTCTCACTGCCGAAGTAATCCCAACGGCCCGCCGCTGCGGAATCACCATGCCCTGAGATCCCAAGGCTTCTGCGGTGCGAATAATTGCCCCTAGATTGTGGGGGTCGTTGAGTCCTTCTGCTACCACAATTACGGGATCTTCGCAAGCAGCCTTAGCCTGTGCAATTAGTTCGCTCAAATCCAGGTATTCGTAAGCGGAGACTTGGGCGGCTACGCCTTGGTGGTTTGCCTTGCGCGTGATGTAGTCAAGGCGCAAATCGTCAACTTCGTCGATAATGCTGCCGTTGGCCTTGGCTTCGGTTAGCAAGCTGTGAAAGCGGGGATCGTAGCGCAGATGCGGGACAACCCAAATTCGGTTCAGGACTTGGTTTGTTTCTAAGGCTGCTTGCACCGCATGGCGGCCGTAAATCATGTCGTCTGTGTCTGCATCTGGTTGCACGACGGTATTTGAGGCAGTGTCAACAGGGCGAGTGTCTCTGTCTTTGTCTCTGTCTCGGAAATGATTGCCCCGGAATTCCGGCGGGCTACTGTCTCTGTCTCTGTTTTTGTCTTTGTCTTTGTAATAATTGCCCCGGGATTCCTGCGGGCTGCTGTCTCTGTTTCTGTCTCGGAAATTGTTGCGGGCTGGCTGCGGGCTGCCGTCTCTGTCTCTGTCTCGGAAATTGTTGCGGGCTGGCTGCGGGCTGCTGTCTCTGTCTCTGTCTCGGAAATTGTTGCGGGCTGGCTGCGGGCTGCTGTCTGCGTCTCTGTCTTTGAAATGTCTGCGAATGGAGGGTTGGCTGTCGGAATCGACATTCCGTTTGTAAATCGATCGCACGGGCATTTCTCGGGATTGGGGGGAGAAGGTCGATCGCTTTTGAGGGGCCTCTGTTCCGCGAATTTCGGGACGGGGCTTGCGTTCAAACCGGGGAGAGGATGGTTGTGAGTCCTGACGGCGGCCTTCGCTTCTGAATGGCTTGCTGTCGGAATTCGATCGCGAGGAGTTTGGTTTGGTAAATTTTCTCATTGGTTTCTTGTGGTCAAAACGTGTTGGCTGAAGGCTAATCTATTCTTGATTCTTGATTCTTGATTCGGGAATTGAGGGAGCAATCTTGGGGCTTTGAGATTTTAGATTTTGGATGGAGGGAGCAAGGATTTTACCGCTGCTCAACTTACTAATGATTGACTGATAAATGCTGTTTGGCTTCGTGACCTTTTTGCTGTTTTAGGCTAACCGTGCCAGAATTATTAATTAATTCCTCGCCCTTCCCAACTTTCAACGGCTAAATACTTTCAGTCTCAAGTTCTAAAAGTGCCAGAATTTCGGTCAATCTTTCAGGATCGGTGAGGTACAAATATCCGACCAAAGTTTCTAAGCTGCTGGCTTGTTGGTATATCTCTGGATCTGCTCGCTTGGAACGGCCCGATACGGCATTGCGGCCGCGCTTGACAATTGCTAATTCTGTACTGTTTAAGTAAGGAGAGATCGATCGCAAGTGACGCGCTTGAGTTTCGGCTCGTACTTGCCCCACCACCAATTCGTGATAAGCTTGCAATCTTCTGGGCGGCATTAAGTAAGAACTCCGAATGTAGAGTTCGTAAACTGCATCTCCCAAATATGCCCACGCTGCGGGCGAAATCCTTTCTATTTCTGCTGGTGTCGCCCTCGCAGGATGCTGTCGATTTAAACTGATATCAGTCAGACTCAGTTTGAGTCCGTCATCGGCGATCGGCGACATACTTTTTTAAATAAAACTTCCGCACAGCTTGGTTTTTCTACAACTTACTTATTTCGTCTTTCGTCTTTTCAGCAATTATAGCGACTGCACGGCTTTGTTAACGCCATCGCTTAGACCTGCTGGTTCCCTAATTCTTATAGCATTTTTCCGCGTGTTTGCCACACATATTTTAATCCGTTCCACAGGATATCAAAGCATGGGGGGAAATAGCGGCCCTCTCGTGGCGCAGCTTCTGGGAAAATCGATATTTTTTACCAGCACAACCATAAAAATTGGCTATCCAGCGTTAAGAACCGGATAGCTAATTCAATCCACTGTGGCGTCAAGCATCCTTGACGTTGATTACCGCCTCATCAACCGAAGGCTGCAAAGACAAAAATTTCTCTAAGCGAACCAGTTTAACAGTCTGAGTTACGCGGGGATTTGAGACAATTTGCAATGTCCCTTCCAAGGTTTGGGCTTTCTTGACAAGTTGCACAAGTGCGCCCAAGCCTGAACTATCCACAAAGTCGATCTTAGACAAGTCCAAAATTACGTGTTTTGGGCCCTCGTCAATACATTTGCTCAGTACCTTCCGAAAAGTAGCCTCAGAAAAAGCGTCCAGCAGGCCAGTCAAGCGAAATAACTGATAGTTATTCTTGACTTCGCGAGTGCCTCTGAGGCTAACGGTCAGGGTCAATGACTCAGGAATGACACCCTCCTAGCTAGATATTGCTTAAAGTCGAGGCTTCATTATAGGAGTTTTTTGGTTTATTGTCTACTGTTTTTTAGTTGACTGTTGACTGTTGACTGTTGACTGTTGACCACTCACTGCCAAGAGCCAACAGCCAACTGCCCACTGGCTAAGCTGTTACTTTCTGATGGTCTCGCATTGACTGGACGAATCGATCGAACAAATAGTCAGCGTCGTGGGGGCCGGGACTGGCTTCTGGGTGGTACTGGACTGAGAACAGCGGCAAGGTTTTGTGCTTCAATCCGGCGACGGTGCGATCGTTCAAATTGAGATGAGTAATTTCTACTTCCGGGGCTAGGGAATCAGGGTCGATCGCAAAACCGTGATTTTGGCTAGTAATTTCTACTTGCTGAGTTAAACCCGCCGGATGATTCAATCCCCGGTGCCCGAACTTAAGTTTAAAAGTTTCTGCACCCAAGGAAATGCCCAGAATCTGGTGTCCCATACAAATGCCGAATACAGGTTTGTCCGACTTCAACAGAGCTTTTGCAGTCGCGATCCCTTCCGTTACCGCCGAAGGATCTCCAGGCCCATTGGACAGAAAAATGCCATCCGGGTTGTATTTGAGAATCGCCTCCGCTGAGGTGTCAGCGGGAACAACAATCACCCGACAGCCGTAACTCGCCAAACGGCGCAGGATGTTGCGCTTGATCCCAAAATCTAGCGCTACCACCGTCCACATTTCCCCGTTATCCGGCTTAACTGTCGGACTGAACTCCCACACTGTATCTGTGGCTTCCGACCACTCATAGACCTCGCGGGTGGTCACTTCGCGCACCAGATTCAGCCCGGCCATGCTGGGGGCGTCTTGGACTTGCTCCAAAAGCTCCGCCTGGTCGAGAATCACGGTCGAAATGCCGCCGTTAATTGCTCCCACCGTGCGAATTTTGCGAGTCAGGGCGCGGGTGTCGATGCCGTAAATGCCGGGGATATCGTACTGTTTGAGGTAGTCTTGCAGGGATTGGGAGCAGCGCCAGTTGCTGGGGCGGCTGCATACGTTGCGGGCGATCGCCCCGCGAATTTGCGGGCGCGAGGATTCTTCATCTTCGAGATTTACGCCGGTATTGCCCAATTCTGGATAAGTAAATGTGACAATTTGCCCGCGATAGCTAGGATCGGTCAAAACTTCTTGGTAGCCCGTCATTCCCGTATTGAAGACTACCTCGCCGACGACGGTGGCGTCAGCGCCAAACGACCAGCCTCGGTAAGCAGTACCGTCAGCCAGGACTAGGAGAGCGGGTTGTGCAGTTGAAAGTGACATGGCATCCTTGAATTACTGTCGTTTGGTTTAATTCTTACCACTGCCTGGGATTTGATGCTAGCCGATAATATACAGATATTATTTTAATTTGTGCAATGGTTCGGCAAAGGAAGGCACTTATGCACTTATACCGGAGGCCGGAGAGAGAAGCAACAGGTAATTAAGAAGCAGCAACAAG
>JBDTEI010000378.1:0-12873 GCA_039922675.1 Microcoleus sp. | reverse complement strand
GAATTGATTGCTTCGGTGAGTGAAGACAAGACGGCTAAACTTTGGAGTCGTGAGGGCAAGTTATTGCATACTCTTAGGGGACATGATGCTGGGATTTGGAGTGTAGGGTTTAGCTCTGATAGCCAGACAATCGCTACAGGCAGTAATGATGGGATAATTAAGCTCTGGAAGTCTGACGGTACATTCGTAACAAATCTAATTGGACATAGTGCTGGGGTTAAGGGATTAGCTTTTGCTCCTGATGGCAAAACTTTGGCTTCGGCTGCTGAGGACAAAACGGTAATTTTGTGGAATTTAGAGCAGTCTGTAGAGCTAGATAAGGTAGTGGCAGCGGGTTGCGAGTGGGTGCGGGATTATCTGCGAACCAATGCCGAAGTGAAGGAGGTGGATAGACATTTGTGCGATCGGCTGTTCCAATCCAAGATTTATTGAGCTGCCAAAAAACTCAGTTAGCGGTATCAGTTTTGCTGTGGTAGGAAAGCACCTACTGCGGCTTTACCATCAGGTAGTTGTCGATGCTGGCAACACTGCAAGGCGAACGCATCTAAACTTTATGTTAACAGAATATGGTATATTATAGAATAATTTTTGAGTCTCTACAAAACATTTAATCAGAGTTAGTTCTTATGAAACTCAAACCTAAAATCACAATTGCCTGCCATTTTGCCAACTTAGAAGATCAAGCGAGTTGAGCGAACTTGCACGCCATCAATTAATTGATATTGTCACCATCTCAATTTGTGCCGTAATTTGTGGTGCTGACAGATGGGTGGATATCGAAAGTTACGGCCGCTTTAAATACCAATGATTAAAGAAATTTTTAGAATTACCGAATGGCATACCGACCCATGACACAATTGCGCGAGTATTTTTTCGTCTCAAACCGGAGCAATTTCAGAAATATTTTTTTAGTTTGATTCAATCTATTAGTTGCTTTAATTCGGGAGAGGTTATCGCAATTGATGGCAAAACTATTCGCCATTCTTACGATCGGGGGAGGAGACATAAAAGCGATCCATATAGTAAGTGCTTGGGCGACCATTCAAAGATTAGTTTTGGGACAAGTTAAAGTTAACAAAAAGTCCAATAAAATTACAGCAATTCCGGCTTTTTTCAAAGTATTAGAATTAAACGAAAGCATTGTCACCATTGATGTGATGGGCTGTTAGAGGTCAATTTTCAAACAAGAAATAGATTATGTAATCACCTTAAAAAATAACAAACTATAACTGTATGCCAGAGTAGAATAGTTGTTCAAAAAAGCAATTAGACAAGGATTTTTGGAATTTACACATACAGCTTATTCGACCCAAAAAAAGAACCATCACGATCGCTCAGAAATCCGACATTACTTAATGTTAAGTGACATCAACGAAGCTCTTTGATCCAGACAATCAATGGTAGAAACTTCACAGTATAGATCAGATAGAATCCGTGAGAATAGTGAAGGGAAAAACAACTATTGAAACTCGTTATTACATTAGTAGTCTACCAAATAATGCTCAAAAGCTTGGTGAATTAGTCCGCAGCCATTGGGGGATTTAAAATTCTTTACATTGGGTATTAGATGTGGGTTTTCGCGAAGATGATTGTCGAATCAAAAAAGATCATGCTCCGCAAAATTTTGCTATGATTAGACACATCTTTCTCAATCTTTTGAATCAAGAAAAAACTTCAAAAACAAGCGACTTCTAGCCCAATACGGTTTACTTAAGACGATCCAGGCCGTAAAAAACTATGAAAAATAGATACTACGATTGCTTCGTTCCTCTCTTCGGACAATCTTAAGTGAACCGTATTGACTTCTAGCCGAGTGAGATAATGAGTATTTGACTAATATCCTCGCTGTTTCAGTCAACTAAATTTTCATAAATAACTCATTACTGACTATTATACAACTTGTAAACAGTGGTTGTAAGCTTTTTATTGTCTCAAAATAGGCAGCAAGTAAAAACCACTATTAATCAGTTCCTCTTTTGTCTAAGAAGTCATTACAAAGCGTGTCTGTAGGTTCTAAGTATGGTGAATTTATCTCAAAATATACTCACCACTGATAAACAGTGTTTAATAAGATGCGTTCCCCCTGCATTGCATAGGGAGATCGCTATTCCTAAAAATACCCTCATAGAGTGTATATTTTCCCCTTTCACTGCCCATTCTTTCAATGAAATTCCCCCAAAGTCTTCCATCACCAAGGCATAGCCATTTTGGTAAGGTTCGAGGCTGTAGGTTTGGATGATGCCAGGTGCATTCAGATTTTTGGCAATGGTGTACTGATTGCGAAATTGCACGAGTTCGCTGAAGGTGGGATACTCGTTTTTTAGCAGTTTGATTACAACAGGTAATTGGTCATCGGTACGGACTGCCCGATAAACTAAGGTTCGATTTCCGTCATAAATTGTTTGGATAATTTGATAGTTTAGAATTTGAGAGATTATGTTTTGACGGCTATTTTTTTCAGATTAATTCATGATTAACGTGAGTTCGGGTTAAGCAGAAGAGAGCAAGTTGTTATCCATGGCGATTCCTGGCTTTTTGGGTTGATGGCAATAAGCAATCAACCCACAGAGAATATTGACAAAGCAGTTAACGGGGGAACGATGTCGGGAATGCTCAATCTGAGAAATATTCTCTCTTCTGGTCAATAACAGTCTCAACAACAGCACGTTTTCGTAACAGCAGACGATCACTCAAAGACATCAAACGTTGTTTCATATTGCGTTTGAGTTTAGTAATCACTTGCACACCGACGCTTGCCATCAATTCCTCAAACATTTTTTTGGAGATGTAACCCTTGTCAGCAAACACTTTGCCAAACAGATCTTGCAACAAGTCAGGCACAGGTTTTCGGTCGTCTACATTACCGGGCGTAACTTGAAAGTTAAGTAACTCGCCTTTATCGTTGATGACTAGATGTAACTTTAAACCAAAGAACCAATCGACTGAGGTTTTCCCGCGAGCAGCGATATCTTTAAACACTTTGTGCTGGCTTATCCTGCGGTTATGACAGACTTTCAGACAAGTGGAATCCATGAAGCTAATTCCTGTGCAAGCACCAAAGCAAGAGCCCAGATATGCGCATAGGGGGACGAGTGTATCCGGGACCCATTCAATGAAGCGATTATAACTAACCAACTTGGGAAAATGGCTCTGCCATTGGGTTTGGACTCGTTCAAGGTAATAACTTTTGAAATTCCGGTAATACGATTGGTGAAACCCTATCAGAATAGTCATAATTTCACTCAAGCATAAGCTGCGCTTGCGTTTGCGCACTTGCAAATCATGACCTATCAGTTGACTTTGCCATTGATGTTCAAAAACTTGGCAGAAGTCATCGACAGAGCAAAATAGTTCTTCTACACTATGCATAAGGCAATCCAGGTTACTTGGTTGGTTGGTACCTCTAGGCTACCTGTTTTGCCCCTTTTTTGGTTTTTCCTTATCCCGAACTCACGTATGATTATTGTTGTTATTTAAGGCTTGATGAGTGACTTGTTTATTAATGAGTCTGAATGCGAGGAAAAAATTTAACTCTTCATCTCTGCCTAAGTTGGTAAGATGATGATAAATTCAGTTCCCACGCCTGGTGTAGATTTGACTTCAATTGCACCACCATGCTTGTCTACCACAATTTGACGTGCGATCGCCAATCCCAATCCAGTGCCTTTACCCACAGATTTAGTGGTAAATAGATGTTCAAAAATGCGATTTTTTAAGTGTTCTGGGATACCGGAACCGTTATCGCTTATGGCAATTTTTACGCCTTCACCCTCGATCGCCGTCTGAATTGTAATTTGATTGGGATGGGATTTAATTTCGGCAAAACTACGCCCTTGATTGGATTCTTCTAAGGCATCGATTGCATTAGCCAAAATATTCATAAATACTTGGTTTAATTGACCTGGAAAACAACGGATTGCCGGAATATTTCCGTAGTCATTGATAACTTTAATTTCCGGGCGTAATTCATTTGCCTTGAGGCGATGGCGGAGAATCAAAATTGTACTATCAATTCCTTCATGGATATTAAATATTTGTTTTTTGTCACTATCGGTACGGGAGAATGTTCGCAGACTTTTGCTGATAAACTTAATTCGATCGCACCCTGTTTGCATAGATTCCAGCATTTTGGGTAAATCCTCTATCAAATAATCCAGATCAATTTCCTCAGCCTTTTCGATCACTTCCTCCCCAGGATTAGGAAACTGTTGCTGGTAGAGTTGCACATAGTCAATTAAGTCCTGTAGTCCCCGATTTGCCTCCACCAGATTTCCGCTAATGAAACCAATGGGGTTATTAATTTCGTGGGCTACCCCCGCCACTAAGTTCCCCAAGGCAGACATTTTTTCACTTTGAATTACTTGCAACTGTGCTTGCTTTAAGTCTTTGAGGGAGTTTCGTAGCTGTTGGGCATATTGCTGCGAGCGCTCATAAAGTTGGGCATTTTCAAGGGAAATCGCAGCTTGAGTGCAAAGTAAATTGAGTAGTTCTACTCGATCGCTTGTAAATGCCCCAACCGTTAGGTTATTTTCCAAGTATAAAATTCCAATCAACTTACCTTGATTGAGAATTGGACTGCAAAGGACACTTTTAGGCTGGTGCTGTGCAATATAGCGATCGCCACAAAACTCAGCATTTACCCTCGCATCAACCAGTACCAGAGGTTTCAAACTCCGCTTAACAGTATTCACCAAAGCGATCGCCACATCCTGACTTGATTCTAGCGGCATCGGTGGTAAGAGCTGCGGTTCTTGTCCCTCTTCCATAAAGGCTGCTACCTGTAACTCAATATCTTGTTTTAGCAGTAAGACGCACTTACTTGCCCCAGCATTTGTGACCACTATTTGTAATAGAGTAGTCAATAGTTTATCAAGTTCCATCTCTCCAGAAATGACTTGAGAAGCCTTGAGCATAGTTGCCAAATCTAGAACTTCATAGGTACTGCTAGAAGTGTGGCTGGAAGCGATCGTTCCTCGCGTAATATTTTCCTTTAAATAGGTAGATAATCGGGATTGCTGAAGGAGAGAATCGAGTAGTTGGGGATAACGTTTTTCTAAATCAATAACTTTGGCTTTAGCTCCCCATCGGGCATAACAGTAATATGCCTCAATCATGTAGGCTTGAGCGACCTTTTCTTTACCCCAATTCAGATAAAACTTAGCGGTCAGTTCATTGGCTAGTCCTTCTTCGTGGAGAAACTGATTTTCTTGAGCTAGGGATATGGCGCGATCGTACAACTCTATTGCATCGGCTTTATTACCCAAAATCCGATATTTTTCTGCTTCAACTAAATACCATTTATGCAAATAGTTCATAGGAGCATTTTTCGCCCACTGGTGCAGAGTAGTTTGATGAGTTTCCACCAGGGCGAGTATTTCGGATTGCTCTTGCTCTGGCTTTGTGGGGAAAATTGCTAGGTGCGTCAAGGCTGCATAGAAATGAAAAATCGGAACTTGAATCAATCCCGATATTGCTATCAAATATGGCTGCGTTTGGGCAATGTAGTCTAAGGCAGACGTATTGTTGCCAAAAGAATAGGCAAGTAATAGTTTATAAACATAGGCTTTAGCGATCGCCGTGAGTTCATTATTCTGATGATGCTTAGGAAGCATCACCGTTTCATCGTAGGTCGGGCCGATTAAGCAATCCGATAGAATACAGACTTTCCTCAAGTTATTAACAGTCTGCTGCATCATATCAAAATAAGCCTGAGCCGAATATTGTTTCGCCTGTGCCATAACAGCACTATAAGTTGTTATTTCGGTCTCCCAAGTGTCCAGTTCCACCCCACCGAAAAGGTTGGATTCTAGGTAATTGAGTATGCTATAGCCAGATTGTAAAAAATTTCCTGTTTCCATAGCAGCCGTATAGCTACCTTTCAGCGTCGGTATCGTTGCCCTTATAGGTTCTTGGTGATGCTGAATAAAGCTCCCAAAAAAAGCGGGAATTGTGGCATTTAGTTCGCGTACATTGAATCGATTGAGCACATTCATCGCCAATTTACCAAAGCTATAGCCCGTTTCCACATCTCCCAAAAAGGCACACAATACCATTCCGTGAATTGCATATCCCACAGTCGATGAGGGTGCATTCCCAAATTCGATCGATAAACTCACCATCCTGGAGCTAAGCACCGGTAGCAATCCCGGCATTCCCAGAAAAACGGGCGGAAATAAAGTTCCCAATAGTTGTATTGCTGCCTGAGTTGTCGCATCGGTCATCATTGGTAGGTCAACCAATTCTTCAATCCGTCTACCCTGGAGTTGGCTGGCAAGGTTTTGTAGTGCTTTGCCAATTTTGGTTTCATCAGTTTCGGTGGGGAGTTTAACACCCAATTGCTCCAGTGCATCTCTTCCTATCGCGATCGCTTCTAACATCTGGCTTTGGGCTGTCTGGGCGCCGATTGAAATTTCGTAAATTTTAACTTTATCTAAAATCGTCTGAGCTTTTTGTAACACCTGTTCTGCCATTTTTTCCATGCCATCAAAGTCAGCATTCAAATAGGCAGCTTCGGCAGATGCAACATAGAGATTTAGAGTTAATTCATACTGATCAACCCAGCAATTGATTGTGAGTAAATCAATCCCTATTTGCAGATATATCCTTGCTGCTGTGTATGCGGTAGAACTTCGGGCTTTACGTCCAGCTTTTAAGTTTAGTTGAGCTAATGCTTCTCGTTCACTAGGTTTCTCGATCGACTCAATTCCTAAATTCAAATGCCCGACAATATCAAACAGTTTTTCCTCTGGCTCTATCTCTGAGGAATTTTGTAGGAGTAATTGTCCGATTTTGAGATGAGTTGCTTGTTTTTGATCTTCAGGAATTAGCGAATAAGCAGCTTGTTGGACGCGATCGTGCAAAAACCGATAAGTCGGATTAGCCGCTGCACTAGAAACCAATTCATTATCAGATTGAGTAAAAAACTTATAAGCTTCTGTAGTCGGAATAATCAAGCCCTCTTGCAAAGATTTCCATAAAGCAGTAGCAGCAACTTCTGGCGACTTTTCACTGACAATTGCCAAAGTAGCTAAATCAAACTGCGCTCCAATACAAGCGGCTAATTTAAGAATATCCTGAGTTTCTATCGGCAATTTCTGCAATTGCAACGCCATAAACTCTACTACATCATCGGTGAGTGCTAAGGCTTTGACTTGTGCAATATCACACTGCCACCCCCCTTGTCTTCCCTCTTTGATCCTCCCCCTTGACAAGGGGAAGCCGGAGGGGGTGGGGGACTGAGGGGGGTCAAAAGTAATCAGCCCATCGTCATGTAACGCCTTGAGGAATTGCGTAGCAAAAAATGGATTACCTTGAGTTTTTTGATATACCAGTTTTTTCAGAGGTTTGGAAATCTCTGGTTCGCAACTAAGAGTATCTGAAATCAATTGATTAATGTCATCTTTTTGCAAGGGAGCTAAGGTAATTATATTCACTGTTGCCCCCGTTTTTTGAATGTCATCCACCGTCAAAATAAATGGATGAGTAGGAGAAACTTCGTTATCCCGATAAGCACCTAACACCAATAAATGTCCCGTATCTTCCATCAACAGTTGCAACAATTTCAATGATGCCGAATCTACCCACTGCAAATCATCTAAAAACATTACTAAAGGATGTTCGGCTTGTGTAAATACTTGCACAAATTTTTGCATCAGCATATTGAAGCGATTTTGGGCTGCATTTCCCGATAGTTCTGGTGCTATTTGCTGTTTACCAATAATGCGTTCTAACTCAGGAATTACATCAATCAAGACTTGTCCGTTATCGCCAACTGCTGTCAAAATCTTGCTTTTCCATATTTGTAACTGAGTATCTGATTCTGATAACAATTGCCCCATCAAATCGCGGAAGGCTTGCAGAAAGGCTGAAAAGGGAATATTACGCTGAAATTGGTCGTATTTGCCTTTGATGAAATAGCCCCGTTGTCTGACAATTGGCTTGTGAACTTCATTTACTACCGCCGTTTTACCAATCCCAGAAAACCCTGCCACTAGCATCATTTCTACCCCCCTATGTCCCCCCGAACTTCGGGGCGACTCAGGGGGGTTAACGACTCGTTCAAACGCAGCTAATAGATTATCAACTTCAATTTCTCTACCGTAGAGTTTTTCGGGTATGAGGAATCGGTCTGTAATATCTCCCAGTCCTAATTTAAAGGTGTTAATGTTACCCGTTTTTTCTAGTTGAGCTAGACAAATCTCTAAATCATGTTTTAATCCTAATGCACTCTGATAGCGGTGTTCGGCATTTTTTGCCATCAATTTACTGACCATGTGTGACAAAATTATGGGAATTTTGCTATTAATTTGATGGATAGGTATTGACTGTTTTGCTAGATGGCAATGCACCAATTCCATTGCATCGTCAGAGATGAATGGTAACTGTCCTGTTAATAATTGATAAAAGGTGACACCAAGGGCATAAAAGTCGCTACGATAGTCAATACCTCGATTCATCCGTCCAGTTTGTTCTGGAGAGAGATAGGCTAATGTTCCTTCTAAGACATTAAGATTCTGAATTTCTTGGGTTTCTCGTGGCAGCAGGGAAGAAATACTAAAGTCAATTAGTTTAATTTGTTTGGTATCGGGATTGATCAGAATATTAGCGGGTTTAATATCTTTGTGAATGACTCGGTTTTGAGAGAGATAGTTTAGAATATCTGTCAGTTGTATGCCCAGGTTGAGAAAATCTGTTAAAGATAAAAATTTAGCAAGTTGGTTTTGATCGGTTGCTACTTGGAGATAAGCAGATAGAGAAATCCCTCCAAAATCTTCCATCACCAAGGCATAGCCATTTTGATATGGTTCTAGGCTATAGGTTTGGATAATTAGGGGTGAGTTAAGGTTTTTAGCAATAGTGTATTGATTGCGAAACTGCACCAGTTCGCTAAAGGTGGGATACTCGTTTTTCAGTAGTTTTATAATAACCGGTAGTTGGTCATCGGTACGGATAGCTTGATAAACTAAGGTGCGAGTTCCGTCATAAATTGTTTGGATAATTTGATAGTTAAAAATTTGACTGTTTGTGCTTTGGTTCTGCTTTTGGTGGGAGTTATTCATGGCTATTCTTTCCGTAAAGTTAGTGAGTGGTTTGTTAATGAGTCTGAAGGTAAGGAAAAAAATTAACTGTTTCGCTCTACTTAAGTTGGTAAGCTGATGATAAATTCTGTTCCCGCTCCCGGTGTTGAATTGACGTGAATTGAACCGCCGTGTTTATCCACCACAATTTGACGCGCGATCGCCAATCCTAATCCTGTTCCTTTACCAACAGCTTTGGTCGTAAACAAATGCTCGAAAATTTTTTGTTTTACCTCTTCATTCATTCCTTTTCCATTGTCAACAATAGTGATTTTAACGAGATTATTTTCTACGAAGCTTGTAATGGCAATGCAGTTATGATTAGCCTGGATTTCGGCAAAAGTCCGACCTATATTTGATTCATCTAACGCATCGATCGCATTAGCTATAATATTCATAAACACCTGATTTAATTGTCCGGGGAAGCATTCGATAGCCGGAATATTCCCGTAGTTGGTGACAACTTCAATCGCTGGACGAGTATCATTGGCCTTGAGGCGATGGCGTAAAATCAAGATGGTGCTATCAATCCCTTCGTGGAGGTTGAACTTTTGTTTTTGGTCGCTATCGGCACGGGAGAAAGTGCGGAGACTCTTGCTGATGCTGGTGATGCGATCGCCTCCATCTTTCATTGCTCTGATTAACTTGGGTAAATCAGAGCGTAAATATTCTAGGTCAATTGTCTCTAATTCCTCTTCAATTTCAGTCCCTGGTTGAGGGAATTTATCGTTGTAGAGGTCAATCAGTCCAAATAGGTCATTAATGGAATCTTGGACAGCACCAACGTTGCCAATAATGCAGCCTACGGGATTGTTGATTTCGTGGGCAACTCCGGCGACTAAGTTACCTAGGGCTGACATTTTTTCACTTTGGACAATTTGGAGTTGGGCTTGCTGTAACGAGTTTAAGGCATTTTCTAATGCAAGGGATTTCTGCTCTAAGGCAAGTTCTGCTTCTTTGCGATCGGTAATATCATCTGCCAGTGAAGCAACTCCTATTAACTCGCCATCCGCATTCATAAGTGCATTGTTATACCAAACACAAATAATCGTTTTGCCATCCTTTGTAAGATTTTCATTAATACTGTAATTACCACCCTGCTGCGATATAATATCGACGCTCACTCCCTCTAGTTGTGCTTTAATCACTTCAGGAACGATAAATGTGAAGTGACGACCCAAAGCCTCCTGCTTAGTATAGCCAAAGATTCTTTCTGCTGCTGGATTCCAGTCAGTAGCCAGAAAATTGATATCCCACTCTATCACGGCTACTGGAGTTTGCTCAACCAATAGCTGGAGTCGTTGCTGGGATGCTTGCAACCGAGATTGTGCTGAACTCAACCGATCGAGCGATCGCTCTAATTGTTGAGCATAATGCTGAGATCGCTCATAAAGTTGGGCATTTTCTAGGGAAATAGCAGCTTGAGTGCAAAGTAAATTCAGCAGTTCAATGCGATCGCTCGTAAACGCCCCCGTTGCTAAATTATTTTCTAGATATAAAATACCCATCAACTTCCCTTGATGCAAAATCGGGCTGCACAAAATACTCTTAGGCTGCTGACGAATGATATACGGGTCATTAGCTAAAGTCAGATCGGCACTCGCATCAACTATTACAGTAGTCTGCCTGTTGTGCTTGACTTTGTAAATCAATTTCAGGGGAATATCTTGACTCTCTTCAATAGGAAAGCGCTGCAACACGACTGGCTCTGTCCCCAGGGTGATCGAGCCTTTAATTAGCAGGCGATCGTCTCGCAAGAGCATTAACACACATTTATCTGCTCCCGCATTTTCGATGACAATAGAAAGCAACGATGAAAGGAGTTTTTCGAGTTCAATTTCACCTGAGATAGTATGGGAAGCTTTGAGAATCGCAGCTAAATCTAAAGCCACATAAGCACTGCTGCTAGAACTGGTGGAACTGGTGGATGTGACACTCCCCAAAGCGAAGATAGTTTCGTTCGTTGACAGGGGAGAACGGGTTTGTTGGAGGATGGGAGCAAGCAGTTGCCGATAGCGTCTTTCCAAGTCGGCGAGTTTGGCTTTTGCTCCCCAGCGAGCATAGCCATAGTAAGCTTCAATCGCGTATTCTTGGGCGATGCGCGGTTTATTCCATTGCAAATAAAACTTGGCGGCCAATTCATTTGCGAGAGCTTCTTCGTTGATAAATTGATGTTCTTGAGCCAGATTTATGGCTCGGTCATAACACTCGCTGGCTGCATTTTTTTCACCCAAAACTCGATAACGCTCAGCCTCCACTAGATACCATTTATGCAAGTGGTTCATCGGGGCATGGTGCGCCCACTGGTGCAGAATCGTTTGATGGGTGGCAGCAACAGCAAGCAGTTCGGCTTGCTCCGGTTCTGGTTCGGTAGGGAAGAGTGCTAAATGAGTTAGCGCGGCATAAAAATGGAAAATAGGAACAAAAATCGATCCCGATACTGCCATTAAACACAGCTTGGCTTGGGCAATATAGTTGCGTGCATCTGTATAATTACCAAAATAGTAAGCAAGCAGCAGTTTGTAGATATAGGCTTGCGCGATCGCTGTTAAATCGTTATCCTGCTGGTGCTTACTTAGCATCAACGTTTCATTATAAGCATTGCCGAGCAAGCAATTTGGTTGACTGACTAATTCAATCAAGTTTTCTGCTGCTTGTTTTCCTAAATTCACATATACTCGAGCAGATTCTTGTTTCACCTGAGCCAATGCCACACTATAATTAGCCATGTCCTCAATAAAACTATTCAGTTCTTCACCGCTAAAAAACCTGCCATTACTGTGACCACCGATCGCAAAACCAGCGTGTAAAAAATCTCCAGTTTCTATGCCAGCTTGGTAAGCTGCTTTTAGAGTCGGAATCGTAGCATCCAACCGCTCTTGATAATGTTGAATAAAGCAACCAAATAGAGACATCACGCCGGATTTAATCTTTTTTATATTAAATTTTTCCAGTAAACTTAGAGCCAATTTACCAAAAGCATAGCCTGCGGAAGGATCCTCCAAGAAAGCACACAATACCATGCCGTGAATACCATACCCAGTTGTTGATGCCACGGTATTGCCAGATCGAAGGGATAAATTCACCATCATCGAACTCAGCAAGGGCAATAGACCGGGCATTCCTTGAATAATTGGTGAAAACAACATTGCCATCAATTCCATTGCAGCCTGAGCGTTAGGATCTGTCATTAATGGCAGATCGCTCAAGTCTTCAATTTGTCTACCTTCGAGTGGGGTAGCAAGGCTTTGTAGCATTCTGTTAGTCTGGGATTGATCGGGTTCTGCAGGCAGTTCAACCCCCAATTGCTCTAATGCTTGTCTGCCAATAGCGATCGCCTCCAGCACATTACTTTGTAAAACTTGCGCTGCAATTTGAATTTGATAAATTTTTATTTTATCTAAAATTGTTTTAGCCGATCGCAACACGATTGTTGCTATCTGTTCCATGCCTTCAAAGTCACTATTCAAATAACTAGCTTCAGCCGCCGCAATATGGAGGTTTAAAGCGAATTCATACTGGCTGTGCCAACAGTTTGTTTGTAGTAGCTCAATTCCTATTTGGAAATATGTCCTTGCTGCCGCGTATGCTGTAGAATTTATTGCCTTACCTCCAGCTTTAAAGTTTAGTTCAGCTAATATTTCTTGTTCTCTCGGTTCAGTAATTAACTTAATCCCTTTGTTCAAATGCTCGACAATATCAAACAGTTTTTCCTCTTGTTCTATTTCTGATAAATTTCCCCGAAGTAACTGTCCTATTTTGAGATGAGTTGCTTGTTTTTGATGGTCGGGAATCA
>JBDTEI010000377.1:0-3256 GCA_039922675.1 Microcoleus sp. | reverse complement strand
ATTCTAGATATCCTTGCTTTTTGGCAAAATTTCGCAAGCGGGGCAAACATTCTCTTTTATAAAAGTTGGGCGCGGTTGACGGTGGCAAGTTAAATTCAAGACCAATCTTTTCCCAGGAAGTCTCCGGAGGCAGACGCTTCAAAATTAAGATTTGGCAAGTGACATCGGGACGTTTTTTGATGTGAACGCTTCTTAACTCTCCCTCGGGATCGGCCAGCACCCATTTTTTAGTCTCTTCTAGGATAACTAGCGGACTGTCAGAATGAGTCGGCGGATTTTCGACATAATTGATGAGATTAATTGCTTCTGAGTCTGCTGAAATAGGCTGTAAATCGCTTATAAATTGCTCCTGTTTTCGTTCGTTACTGAAGTCTTGCAGCCGCTTTTTTAGGTATGTATCTAGCCAAGTAATGACGCTACCTAAATGCGGATCGTAAGGTTTTTTGGCGGTGTTCGCTTCGCAAACATTGCGACAAAAATAGATCCAAGTTTGCTGCAAAGCATCGTTATAATGAGGCGTGCCTTCTTGCCAAAGTTTGCCGGATTTCACAATCAGTCTCACTATCTCGCTGAGTTTTTGCCGCCGCATCAAGCTTTTGGGCGGATGCGAACAGGCTTCACCAACTAGCTGTTGCAGTTGTTGGCTTAAACTGTTTTTCTTATCCTTGGCATCGGGCATCGGCGAGCGCCTCCTAAATAGTCTCTGGATGAATGGTGGACACGTCATTTGTTGGTTGAATTTCCAAGATAGAATCCCTGAGTTGAGGTTTGCAGGACTTACGCATCAAAACTAAAGAAACCAGCGGTAACTGAGCGTAGCCGAAGTTCAGCCAGCCAGTTTTTTACCTAATCTTGTGGCTAGGGCGAAGGATTTTTGTCGATCAAACCCGGTTTCTAGCTACTCGTGCGTAAGTTCTAAATCAGTTATCAGCATCGTGGGATAAATTTTCGCGCAATTTCCGAAAAAAAAAATTAAAATATTTATTTGACAAATACGATCGAATGAGGTATAACTCGATTTTTGAGGCTGTCCCACGGATGTGTCCTTTGCCTTCTCTGCGGTTATGGGCCACAGCCCCGAATTCGACTACCTGGAAATTCGATCGCCCTTTTATGTCCAATGACCGACTTGCTTATTTGCTGAGAAATCATATACTTTGTCAAGTTAAGAAAATATTTTTTGATTCATCCAGGAGTAAGCAAAAAAAATGTACATAGTACAAATTGCCTCAGAATGCGCCCCCGTCATCAAAGCAGGGGGTTTGGGTGACGTAGTGTACGGTTTGAGTCGGGAGTTGCAGAATTCCGGCCACACCGTGGAGATTATTCTGCCCAAATACGACTGCATGAGGTACGACCATATTTGGGGGCTGCACGATGCCTATCGGGATCTGGCGGTGCCCTGGTACGGCGGCGAAATCCTTTGCGATGTCTACTGCGGCTGGGTGCACGGGGTGTTGTGTTTTTTCATCGAACCTCGATCGCAAGATAACTTTTTTAACCGCGGCTGTTATTACGGTTGCAATGATGACAATATGCGGTTTGCATTTTTCAGCAAAGCTGCTTTGGAATTTTTGCTCAGAAGCAATAAGCGCCCAGATGTGATTCACTGTCACGATTGGCAAACTGGTTTGATTCCAGTCATGCTGTTTGAAATTTACAAATACAATTTGATGGAAAATCAGCGAGTCTGCTATACCATTCACAATTTCAAACATCAAGGTATGGGCGGTAGCGACGTTTTGCAAGCAACGGGTTTGAATCGAGATGACTATTATTTTCAGTACGATCGCCTGCAAGACAATTTTAACCCCTTTGCCATCAACTTTATGAAAGGTGGCATTGTGTACTCGAACTTTGTCACCACGGTGTCGCCGCACCACGCTTGGGAAGCTCATGTCGGCGAGTTCGGCTACGGTTTGGGCCACACTTTGCATATATATCAAGACAAGTTTCGTGGGGTGCTTAACGGCATTGATTACGATGTATGGAATCCTGAGAGCGATCGCTATATTCCGCACCACTACACTGCGGATGATTTGGCAGGAAAAGCTAAAACTAAAACAGCTTTGCGCGATCGGCTGTTCCTGCGCAATGCTGACAAGCCTATTATTACCTTTATCGGTCGTTTGGACGACCAAAAAGGCGTTCATCTCGTCCACCACGCAATTTATTACTGTATGAGTAAAGGCGCGCAATTCGTGCTTTTGGGTTCGGCGACGGAAGCGGGAATTAACGCGCATTTCCAGCACGAAAAATGGTTTTTAAATGACAATCCCGATTGCCATTTGGAACTTGGTTTTAATGAGGAACTGTCGCACTTAATTTACGCTGGTGGGGATATGATTGTGGTGCCGAGCACTTACGAACCCTGCGGGCTGACTCAGATGATCGGGTTGCGGTACGGTACAGTGCCTGTGGTGCGGGGAGTGGGCGGTTTGGTGAATACTGTGTTCGATCGCGATTATGACACCAGCCACTTGCCCGAAGAGCGCAACGGTTACGTATTTTACCAAACTGACTACTCTGCTTTAGAGTCGGCGCTCGATCGGGCGATCGGATTGTGGTATGACTACCATGACGAATTTGAAAAACTCATGGTTCAAGGCATGAATTGTGACAATTCTTGGAAATATCCAGCCAAAGACTACGTGGAAATTTACGAGCTAATTCGACACAAATAATCAGTAGGGCGCGCACACCACCAGGTTACTAACTGTAGGGTGCTGGTGGTGTGGGCACCTTACCCGTATGTAGATGTAATGAAAAAAAATATCACAATTGTATCTATTTTTTTGAATGTATCTTTAATATCTGCAAGCTTGCTTTATGCCGGAAATCGGGGTTACTTGGGACGCATTTTGGTAATGGCAAATGCCAATTATTTAGAGTTCCCTACAGATACGCTGAGTTCTCAGTCTTGGTGGCAAGATGAGGTAAAATATCAAGTGGCGGTGACTCAGGACACGCACATAAAAACTTGTTTTTTTGGAGATTCGATTACTTCGATGCTGGGCAATACTCTGGGTGATAATTCTTTCAATTTTGCGATCGGCGGGATGAGCGCGATTTCTCAGTGGGAACAGCTCAATTTGTTAACTGCTGCTAGAGTAAGGTGCGACATAGCGATTATTGCTCTGGGTACAAATGATGCTATTTACAGAACTATGGACGGGCAATTTATGAAAAATATGCAGCAAGTAATCGGGATTGTTAAAAACAATCTGGGAGCGAAACAGGTGGTTTTGCTTCCGGC
>JBDTEI010000376.1:0-5080 GCA_039922675.1 Microcoleus sp. | reverse complement strand
TCAAGCGATCGAGGCAATGCCGTCAATAGCAGCGGCCTTGGCAGTTATTTTGCTAACTCGCACCGCAGCTAGGTTTGTGCGACGAATGAGTTCGGCAGCTTCTCAACTTACTGTCAAAAGTTTGTCTGGGCGATCGCTCACGAGTGCAAACTGCCTATATCCTGACTTGGGCGGCCGGCAGTTCGATCGCCTGCGTGATTGCTTTCCCGGCTGTGCGTCGGGGAGACATCATCGGCTTGCTAGGACTCGGTTCAGTCGCTATTAGTTTCGTCTTCCAAGACATCTTCAAAAACTTTTGAGCAGGAATATTGATGCTGCTGCACGAACCGTTTCAATTAGGCGACCAGATAGTTGTAGAAGGCTTTGAAGGTACTGTGGAAGAGATTTCGATACGTTCAACTCAAATTCTGACTTATCAGGCAATACGGTTCACTTAAGATTGTCCGAAGAGAGGAACGAAGCAATCGCAGTATATATTTTTCATAATTTTTTACCGCCTGGAGCGTCTTAAGTAAACCGTATTGACTTATCAGGGAGAGCGAGTAATTGTGCCGAATGCGATCGTATTTACAAATTCAGTGCGGGTACTCACAGCCATGCCGCACAGGCGAACAGACCTGCCTTTAATTTTAGACTACAATACCGAACATTCCTTAGCAATTGAAACCTTAGTTAAAGCTATTTCCGAAGTCGAAGGCGTTTTGTCGCAACCAACCCCAGAAGTAGATATTTCAAGCCTTAACGATGGTTCTTTACATCTGATTGTCCGCTATTGGACGCTGCCGGAACAAGCACAGGTGCGACGGATCAAAACCAGGGCTGTGGTGGCGATCAAAGCAGCGTGCGATCGAGCGGACATTAAAATTCCTCAACCCCTACCTGTTAAATTGTACGACTTGCGCTCCTCGAACAACTCTGCGTCAAATTCAGCTAGCGACGCATAATTAAGCTCCTGCCAGAGTAGAGACGGGGAGAGGGGGAGAGTGGGATATGCGAAACATCCAACATCAAACATCCTCTTTCTTTCTTTCTTTCTTTCTTTCTTCTTGCTTCTTCCTTGACTTTTAAATCCGTTACATCCATTACTTGCATCCGTTGCCGAACTTCCTTCTTAAATGCAAGCAAAAGGCGAGCCGATGTCCCATCAGCGCGCCTGCACATAGTATTTTTTTTGTCAAACGTAATTGAGCAGATCGTTCCGTTTAAAAAAAATATCAAACTGTCTTGCTAGCGCGGCGGCGGCGGGCTGCAATCAAGCCACCAAAACCGAGAGCCAAACCAGTCATCGTCATCGGTTCGGGAACTGCTTCTGCGCTGACAGTGAAGTCTTGGAAGTCTGCGTCGTTACCGTTACCGCGATCGTCGAAGGAGATTAGCGTCCCTGCATTAGACAGAGAACCTGTTCCGTCTGTGAATTTTCCGGCAGCTTGGAAGGTGTTCGTTGTTTCTTTGCCGAGTGCGTTCCACAGCGGCGACGCCGCGCCAAACACCGCTTGCTGGCTGCCGGCGGAGCCAGTGTTCAAGGCTGAAGTCGAGTAGACAGTGCCCGCGCTAGCGCCATTGTAGAGGCTGCTGAGTCCCAAAGTATAAACTTGATTTGCCAGGAATGTGTATACTACCGTGCCAGAACCCTTGACTGTCTTGCCCAAGGTTCCTTTCCATTCGTTGGCGTCACCGTTATCTGAGGCTTTAGTTTCCGAAAACAGCGTGTTGACTAGAGATGCCACCGAATTTTGTACTTGGTAGATGCCCAAAGAGGAGGTATACGCACCGTGAGACTCTTTGAAGTTAAATTGGACCTGTTGGTCTTGGGCGAAACTGATGCCGTTGGTACCAAAGGAGAAGGCTTGGGCTGGAGCGGAGACACCTAATAAAGCGGTAGCGGCTGCGGTAGCGGTTAGGGCGGATAAGAGTTTGATATTCATAACTTAATTCCTTCTGTGGGACGATCTTAATAATTTCATTATGCGATAGTTTTTATTGTTTTTTTCACTTGATGTTAAATTTGACAGACTCTTTATCAAGCCTTTACAAATCCTTTATAAATGCTGTCGAGGCAATCGGCAACGGGGCGATCTATTCCTAAACATACACACAAAATAATTATAAAAATTGTGGCTATAAACCTTGCAATCGCGGTCATACGAGCGCTAAACGGCAAAATTGATTGGGGTCGGGTTTATCCTAATTTTTGATTTTATTCCAAGTCTAAATCTTTAACAGCAAACACTTAGGTATAAACACTGTCAGTGTCGCGAAATCTGACAGTTATAAAATTTTTATATTAACCAGAAACTGGGAATATTTGTTTTTTGGGACTTGTGCATGGAAGTTAAAGTAGTCGATCGCTCCGGTAAACTACCTACAAACTGCGATCGTCGGGTTGAGGTCTTTTGGTTAAACTACAGAGAACCCGCGCCGTGACATATCCCAAAAATTTGATCGACGAAATAGGCTTTCTGCTTTCAAAATTCTCTAACAGCAGATTAGCCCCAACACATACCATAGATAGAAGCTCTTGGCAAGCCCTAATCGCGATCGACTTGCATCAAAAAAGACCGCTGTAGCGTTCCTCAGCCCAAGGTTCGCCCCGTCGGTGGTAGCCGTTGCGTTCCCAAAAACCGAGTTGTTCGGTTTCTGTAAACTCCAGGCCGTTAATCCATTTCGCGCTTTTCCAGGCGTACAAGTGCGGAACTACCAGCCGCATGGGGCCGCCGTGGTCGGGGGATATCGGTTCGCCGAAGACTGTGTGGGCAAAAAAGTTTTCTTCTCGTAGGAAATCGGCGATCGTAATATTAGTAGTGTAGCCGCCGTAGCAGTGCTCCAGGACGTGCAGAGCTTTCGGATCGACTTCCACACAGTTCATAAAATCCGTGACTTTGACTCCCGTCCACTGCACGTCGAGTTTTGACCAGCGGGTGACGCAGTGAAAATCGGCAGTAAAATTACTTTGGGGCATGGCCTGGAAGTCCGACCAAGTGAAGGTTTTTGGTTTTGCCAATCCCCAGACTTTCAATTCCCAAGTCTCAATGCTGACGGATGGTGTATCGCCGTAAGTCAGGACGGGAAAGCCGTTGGCGAGGTATTGACCGGGGGGGACGCGATCGCTATTTTCTGATTCTGGCTTACGAAAAAATTTGCCCTGCATTGATTCACGCTCTACAGTAACTGACTGCAACACTCAGTATAACTTGCAGAGTAGGGCGCACCGCTATTGATCTCAGGGTAGAAGGCTTTAATCACTTATGCAGAAAGAATAATCTCCCAATTCTGACGAAGGCGGGCTTACTTCTGCCTTTGGAGAGTGGTCAAGCTAAAAATCAAAAAATTATTGCTTTAGCGTATTAATTCTTTAACCTTAAATTATAGCGTAATTAATGGTACATTTGCGAATATTTGATTTATCGTTACAATATGCTCAGATACCGTATGTAAAAAAAATTGATGGGGTAAAAACCATGATCGCAACTTGCTTGATTCCGTTGACCGTCTGCTTGATTGCTGGGTGGGTGACTGCTGGGACTGACGAGAGAACGCTAGACGGGATTCCGGCTCCCATAGCTGCAATTATTGGGGTGTGTTCGTTAATTTGGTTTGCGGCGGTGTGTCCTTGGCCTGTTAAACTCGCTCTCGTATTGGGGGTGCTGGTTTGGGGCAAAGCTCACCTGAAAGATATATTGAACAATACTCCGGACAGTTTTTAATACAGAGGCTGAAACCCTGATTCTACCGTTAGCCTGTGACCTCACCGAGAAGGCTGAAACCCGCATTCTGCCGTTAGTGATTGAAAACTGTCCGGACTATTGATTCAATGTAAAGTAAATCAGGGCGAGCGCTCCTACAGTTGCCAGAGCGCTCGGTGCTGCTACGATTTTTTCAGAAAATCACCACTGCGATCGCAAAAATGCTGAGATTGATTTAGATAGAGAGACAGAAGTGGCGCCGATCAAAGTGAAGTAAGAGTGGGGCGGGTTCGGACTCGCCACCAAGCCAAGAGAGCGCTAGCAATGAAAATGCTGGAGTAGGCTCCCATTGTAAATCCAATAATCAAAGTTAAGGCAAAGTTTTTGAGAGTTTCTCCACCGAAAAGAAATAGGGAGAATAAAGTCAGCAAGGTAGCCAAAACGGTATTGATCGAACGGGAGAGCGACTGTGTGACTGAATCGTCAACAATTTGCTCGATCGGGCGATCGGGATGGAGCTTGATATTTTCCCTAACTCGATCGTAAATCACGACAGTATCTTGCACGGAAAAACCGGAAATCGTCAGCAGCGCCACAATGAACAAGCTGTCAGCTTCCAGCCCCAAGACTAGCCCCAAAATCGAAAAAATTCCCACAGTCATCAAAATATCGTGAAGCAGGGCAACCAGGGCAAAAAAGCCATAGTCGAACTGGAAGCGAACAGTCAAGTAGGTGATAATTCCCAAAAACGAAACCCCAAGGGCGAGCAATCCCGTTTTCAAAAGCTGCCGCCCAATAGTTGGCCCAACAGTATCAATTTTGGTTTTGGCGGGAGCGAAGGCGCCAATTTTTGCAGTTAAAGCTGTTTGCAGTTTAGTGCGCTGCTCAACATCTAAAGGTACTGTGCGAATCGAGGCTGCACGCTGTTCTGTACCGAGAATTTGAATGCTGCTGTTTGCCAAACCTTGGTCTGCAAGAACGCCCCGCACGGTACTGAGATCGAGAGGTTTAGTACAGTTATTAGGTTGAGTGCAGTCCAATTCAAACTGCAACCGAGTGCCACCAATAAAGTCAAGTCCGGGGCGGATAATAGCACCGAATTGGTGGACGGATATCGCCATAGCAATTAAACCGCTCAGAATGATTGTGGCAGAGATAGTCCACCAGTAGCGCTGCTGTTTGATGACACTGAATTTCATTATTTATACCTGTTCCCAAAAATCAGCCAAATTTCAGGTAGCTGTAGTCGGCATTGACTAAAAATGAGATACTGGTGTGTAAAGCTGTATCCCAAGTCGGGATTCCTAATTTTGTGGGATTTAAGGGCAGCCACTGTTGCAGCATTAGCACCAGAAAGACTAATATGGCGATCGCCGAGTTACTGATTAGTACGGCAA
>JBDTEI010000375.1:0-5007 GCA_039922675.1 Microcoleus sp. | reverse complement strand
ATTTCCTGTTCGATACAGCTTCTCACCGCGACTTCTTAGGCGCAATGCTGGGTACGGGAATTGTCCGCGAGAAAACGGGCGATATCATTGTGTTGGGCGAACGCGGCGCGCAGGCGATTGTCATGCCGGAAATGGTAGAGTATCTGGAGATGAGTTTGCAGCAAGTGCGATCGGTTCCAGTAAAAACTCGGCGCATTGAATTGAGCGAACTCAAAATTAGAGAACCGAAAAAGAAAGAAATGACAACGGTTGAAGCATCGATGAGATTGGATGCTGTAGCTTCGGCTGGATTCGCCATGTCCCGCAGCAAAATGGTTGAATTTATTGACAGAGGCGACGTGCGAGTTAATTGGAAAGACATCACCCAATCTAGTTATCACGTTAAATCTGGAGATTTGATCGCTGTTAGCGGTAAGGGAAGATTGGAAATTGGCGAAGTTATGGTAACTAAAAAAGAACGCTATCGAGTGCAGTTAACTCGATATTTGTAATTTTGAGAATTAGGAATTGGTACGCGGGTAAATGCCGGAGTCCGACAGGGGTTGAAAACCCCTGTCTCATAGCAAAAGTCCTCTCAAAGAGGACTGAAGTTTGTGATTATTTTATCTAGCTATGCAGTCGGTTTCAACCGACTTTCGCTATTAGCCCGGAACTTGAGTTCTGGGCGGACTTAACTGCAACTTTTTAACGCCGAAACACTTTTGCTATCGAATTCACCAAAAGTTCTCGCGGCATCAATCGAGGCATATTTACGATTATTTGATTCAGGAATCCACCAGTCACGACATTAGACTCATTTTTCTCTAAAGCTTTGAGTGCATCTCGCACAACTTCATCAGCGGGAACCAGTTTTTGTCCGCTGCTAGATGCTAAACCTTCGGGGAATTCTGCTGCTTTGAAAAAATCGGATTCTGTGGGGCCCGGACAAAGTGCTAAAACGCGAACTCCAAAATCTTTGTTTTCCGCCCAAAGTGCCTCGCTGAAACTCAACACAAAAGCTTTGGTTGCGGCATAAATTGATAAGTACGGCATCGGTTGAAAGGCTGCAAGAGAAGCAACATTAATGATACTTCCCGATCGCCTCTCTCGCATTCCCGACAAAAACAAGTGGGACAGTTCTACTAATGCTACAATATTTAGTTGCAGAATTTCTACTTGTTTTGCCAGCGGGCGATCGGCAAAAGCACCGTAATCCCCAAAACCGGCATTGTTTACCAACAAATCAACCGTCCAACCTTTTTGAACAACCGTGTTAAATACCGTATTTGTGGCTCCTGGCGCGGTCAAATCTTGAACGATAATTTCGACCGAAATCTTGAATTCCTGTTGCAGTTGAGCCGCTAGCTGCTGCAATTTGGCTTCGGAACGAGCTACCAAGATGAGATTGTGCTGGCGTTTGGCTAATTCGGCGGCAAAGGCTGCACCAATTCCGCCTGAAGCACCGGTGATCAAAGCAGTTGGCATGAACTTAATTCGGATTATTTGATGTGAGCTTTATATATTTTAACAATTATTTCGGCGAGCAACCTGTAGAATAATTAAAAGGGAATAGGTGAGTTTTATGGGGCGTCTTACCGATCGAGCTTTTGACATTTTGCGGGCGGAAGTTGACAAGTGCGCGGCTGATGATGCTATAGCGGGTTCAGTTTACCGCGGTATGGTAATCAAGCGGTTGGAGAAATTGCGATCGCAAAACGGCACTTTCGCATCAAAAGAAGAAATCCGCGATACCTTCAAAGATGAATTTCCTAAATTTAGCGAAGAGACTCTCAAAGCTGCTGTCAAAGCCAACCGCGCGCCCGGATTGTTCGATAAAATTATCTTGGCGGGCGGTTTGTTGGGCGGCGCAGCCGGGATAATTTGGCTGATTAATCTGCCTTTTCCGATGATTCGGTGGCCCGTGGCGAAAACGATGCCGATATTATTGTTGCCTAGCTTTATCAGTATGGATTACAATTACCGACAGGCGATCGCCCTCGTGGAACAATCCGATCAACTGGTTAACAAAGCTACGGCTGCGGCAGATTTTGACTTGGGCGAAACGAAATCAAAACAAGCGCAAAAACACCTCGATGCTTTACCAGTGTGGTTCCTCGGCTACTATCCACAAACTTACTGCTCTTTTGCGGGTTGCACTTGGCGCTTTACAGTCGATGAATTTCAAGCAGCCCGCAAAAACATCGGGCGGATGGATGCTCAGATTTTCCAACAAAAAAATGCTTTTACTCAACTAAATCAAGTCGAACAAACTCTCAACGCGGCAAAACAGCAGTATCAGCAAGCAAAAACTGCCGCCGATAGGCAAAAAGCGACTGGAAATTGGCAAAGTGCGATCGATCAACTCAATCAAATCCCCACCGAAACCCTCGCCGGAAAAACCGCTAAGCAAAAACTCCAAGCAGCAGAAAGAGACTTTCAAGCAATGGGAGGAATCGCCACCGGTTCCCAGCGGGCCGATAACTTGATCGAAGCAGCCAAAGAATTTGCTCTTTCCGCCGCCGTCGCCTCTCAAAAACCGCCGCATCTAGCCGCCGAGTGGGAACAAATAGCAGGATTGTGGGAAGAAGGAATTAACCGATTAAAAATGGTTCCTGTTGATAATCCGGGCTATCTCGACGCTCAAACTAAACTCGCTCAATATCAGAAAAATTTAGGAATTACCCAGATTAGACTGCAAGCAGAGAAAGACTCTGAAAAAGCTTTACAAGAAGCTAAAAGCTTATTTGCCAACTTGCAAAATAATGTGAATTCTCCCAGTCAAAATTCTAGTAACTCCCGGGGGCAATTGCAACAAATTATCAATCAATTAGAATCCGTCAAACCTGGGACAACTGTTTATCCTGAATCTCAAAAATGGCTGCAATCTGCTCGCAAAAAACAGCAAGAATGGCAAAAAAATTAAAGCGTATCAGTCGCAAAGCTCGATCGCAATACCGCCAAATTTCCCTTCCTCGGCCCAACACTTGACCCCTTCAATATAGCAAAGGTGGCTGGGATACTCTGCTTGAGTATCCGCTAGAAACGCCAGAAAACCGCCATTAAAGTCGTTAAAAAACTCCACCTTTCGCCCTTGACTGTCACAGGCTTTGCTACGGCAAGTCGAGCATACTAGACGGGGATATCGATCCCAATACCGGGATGGGATGGAACAGATGGGGCAGGGCTTAAGTTGTCGATCGCTCATAGGAAGATTGACTTAAAAAATATATCAATATTTGTCCCCGTTGTAGGGTGCGTGAGGGTGAGAAATCGTTGCATCCCAACGAGAATTTTGACACTCACGCACCACGTCAAATCAAGGTGCGTGACGATTTAAATATTTAACGCTGCGATCTAATTTATTCGCTGTCACACACCCTACATTAACATTACCAAGTCGGGTCAACATATAGATTAATTGTAACTTGTTTTTTCCCGGAAGGGATGCCGGAAATACAAGCACAAATCGCATCCTCGCCGTCAATTTCTACTTCGCAAGCGTGACAAGAACCCATCAAACAACCAGTAGGAATAGAAACCCCTGCACGTTTGGCTACATCTAGCAAAAGCTCTCCCGCTTCAGCTTCCACTGTCACATTATCCGGCAAAAAAACAACCTTTATCATGAAATTTCAACTCCCGATATAATACTATTTTTACAAGATTTAGCTATACAATTGTTCGGTTTGTTTGCCAGAGCCATGTTTGAAAGGTGCGTCGCTGTGAGATTTTGGGTACTTAGTTAGGTGTTTTTCAGGGCGGCGCACCCTACGACTACTTCTTCCTTCTTCCTTGTTCCCTCTTCCTTCTTCCTTCTTTCTAACCTAAAATATGCTTGATATCTAAATGCTTTTCCACTGTATCTGCTAAACTTTCTAACAGAGCTTCTCGATGTTCCCGGTAATTAGGAATACCCGTAGGCAATGCGCGGAGTCCTCGCTGCTGCCGCAAGTGATTTAACCAAGCTCGCCGCCAAGCTCCGTTGTCAAAGATGCCGTGCAGGTATGTGCCCCAAACAGATTGAGAAGTGTTTACCATTCCTAAACTCGGATCGTTAAATAGCGGTCGAGTTAAATCAGACTCTAGCATTTGCGTTCTTCCTTGATGAATTTCGTAACCGGAAACTGGTAAACCTGGTTGAGGATAGTTAGAGGTTACGATGCGCTGGCTGGCAATTTTGTTCGGTGCTATCACAGTTTTCACCGGCAACAACCCCAACCCTTTAAACTCTCCCTTTTCTCCCTCAAGGCCTTCTCTATCGCTGATACTTTCTCCCAGCATCTGAAAGCCGCCGCAAACTCCCATGACAGTACCGCCAGCTACTAAGTAATTTTGAATAGCTTTTGCCATACCTGTTTGGCGTAGCACCTGCAAATCGGAAATTGTAGTTTTAGAACCAGGTAAAATCACGGCATCTGGATGGCCTAAATTGTCTTTGGGGCTGACATATTTGACTGTGACGCTAGTTTCCGACTCCAGGGGGTCAAAGTCGGTAAAATTGGCAATTCTGGGCAGGCGGATCACCGAAATATTCAGGTCGGTTTGAGAATTGGGAGAACGCCGATCGAGCAAATCGAGAGAATCTTCGGAGGGAAACACTTCGTCTATCCAAGGAATCACCCCAACTACCGGGATTCCCGTCCTTTCTTCCAGCCAAGTCAGCCCCGGATCTAAGATCGATTTTTGTCCTCGAAACTTGTTAATAATGAATCCTTTAATTAAAGCCCGCTCATCGGGATCGAGCAATTCCAAAGTACCGATGATATGAGCAAAAGCGCCGCCGCGATCGATATCAACTACTAGCAAAGTCCGAGCATTCAAGTGTTTAGCTACCCGCATATTTGTTAAATCGCGGTGTTTGAGATTGATTTCAGCAGGGCTGCCGGCTCCTTCGCACACAATCATGTCAAATTCTTGCTTGAGAAATTCTAAAGATTCCCGAATAGCTTGCCAGCCGATATCAAAATACTGCTCATAATATTGAGATGCTCGCACATTTGCGATCGCCCGACCCTTGACAATCAATTG
>JBDTEI010000374.1:0-2559 GCA_039922675.1 Microcoleus sp. | reverse complement strand
CTGATGTTTGCAGATAATCCTGAATTGGCACAAATGCCCGCCGAAAACGCGCCTTGGAAGAGCAAAAAATCTTTTGCAGTTCAAAACGATTGGCCTTTGTTAGCAGCTTTAGAATGCCATTATCAACCGGAAACGACCGTTTTAAAAGTAAAACGTCAAGGAGTTGCACTATTGTCAGCAGCAACGAACACAGCAGCGGGGCGCGATCGCATCAGCAGCTTTTTTAGCGAATATCTGGCGGAAATGCAACCAACAAAAGAAGCCAGACACCCGCAACTTGCACCTTTGCGCTTAGTCGGCGACAGCAGCGGCTTAACTCGTTATCCCGATCGAGAACCGGTACACATTTCTCTCCTCGCCCAAGCCACCCTAGATGAATTAACCGAAAAGGCAAACCAACAGATAGACGTGCGCCGATTTCGCCCGAACATTGTGCTAGAAGGCATTTCAGCGTGGTCGGAATTTGACTGGATCGGAAAACAGTTTCAATTAGGTACAGCTCTGATCGAAGTGACAGCACGAATCAATCGCTGTGTCAATATAGAAGTAAATCCAGAAACGGGCGATCGGGATATTCCCCTACTGAGTTTACTAAAACAAGAATTAGGTCACGTACAAACCGGAGTTTTAGCCAAAATCATCAACAGCGGCACAGTTACAATCGGCGATGTTTTAAATCCGTAGAAAACTGTGCGGTTGAAGAAAACCCGGCGGTTGAAACCGCATCTATACAAACAAAACCTGCCTCCGCAGGTTGAAGAAAACCGCGCGGTTTCAACCGCCGTCTTATCTTCTCTTCATTCCGCGCACCATCCGGAATTCGTTTGTGTAGGCGCGGTTTCAACCGCCGTCTTATCTATCCTTCCTCGGAAATCCGCACCTTATTACCGATCAACTTCAGAAAACTCGCTCCAAAATGTTGAATTTCCAAAAAATTAGCATAAGCAGGAGTAGGCTTATAAACTCTAAAAGTCCGCATAATTCCCAAAGTCGCCGCACTTTCCAGCGGGCCAATAAAGCTAGTATCCCTGTCCAAAAAATGAGACTGCTTAGCCCAGTAAGCCATCTGTTCCGCATTCAAAAAATAACAGCCGGAATGAGGATTCAAAGTCCGCTCAAAAGAGATTGGCTGTTCCATAATTTTCCCCGCTAACTGCGGCTGCTCCTCCACATTTTGAAAGTTAGCAGTAGCTCCAGCCGCTAAATCACCATCAACGTAGGCTTTAAAAACAGCCCCTTGAGGCGATACTTCATAGCGATTCGGTTGCAACAGATTTCCATTCCCACCATGATGCGTAAACCAATTTAATTTACTAAAAAACCACGGATCATGTAGAATTAAATCATCTTCCAAGTAACAGAAATAATCATATTTGGCAAGACACGATCGCAAAACTGCTTGACACTCAAACCCCAACAGTAGCGGTTCGCATTTTGTAGCGTGGTGCATAAAAGACCTCGGCTGCACCGGCAGTTGAGGCAACAAATGATAGCCTTGAGTAGTGCAAACAACAATGTCAATTTCGTGCTTGTGAGCTTGATTGACTGGGATAGTTGCACATTCACCAATGTGAATCATCGACTGAGCTTTGCCGTACAAAGCTTGCAGCGATGTCACGCAAGCAGTTAAAGCATTGATTCGCGGTTGCGGATCGTTCCGTTGGGAAGCGTGTTTCCCATCACCGCTGGGATTGTAGAAGTGAGCAATAGTGAATAGAATTCGCATTTGTGTGGATTAACAATTAAAAAATTAAACAATAAAACAGAACGATCGCACAATAACCTCGATCAATTTTACCGCAGTTAGTCGCTAAATAACTCCGGCAGCCGATCGCGCAACTCAGCATTTAAACGCGGCAAATCATCCCGCATTTGCAAGTACCAATCTCGCCGCTGCCGGTAGTGTCCGCACAGCAAGCGATTGTCGCGCACCCATTCGTAAGCATTCGCGGCTATTTCCTGGCGCATAGAAGTATCAGAAATCAGCGAATTTAGCTTAATTTCAAACTCTTTTTCATGTTTGTAAATCAATCCGGTTTCACCTTCGACTATCGAATGTTCGTAAACGGTGGGACTTGCCAGCACCGCTACTCCCCGCGCCGCACATTCAATGAATTTTAAGTCGGATTTCATTTCATTAACCTGGTTGGAAACTAGCGGCAGCAAAGCTATATCGCAACTGTACATAATTTCTTGATAGCGTTCGTAACTGCAAAATGGTTCAAATTCCTTTTGCTGTATTTCCAAGGATTCAAAAAATTTGCCATCGTGGATTACTTTAACTCGAATCCGGTGTTTCTGTGCAACTAAAACTCGATTGAGTGCTGCCATAATTGGCTGCCAATCATTTTCGCGGTTGAGCGCCCCAAAAAATATTGTGACGGTAGCTTCTGCTGGATAGATTCGCGGCGGAGGTAGATAGGCTAGTTGATTGGGAAATACGGCAACATTATGATTGTATTGTCGCAAAATTTTGGCTAGCGGTTCTGTGGTAGTTTGAACGCAGTGACAGCCGCGATAGCTGAGGTAATTGTTGTCGGCATATTCGCGGCGGCGGAT
>JBDTEI010000373.1:0-3094 GCA_039922675.1 Microcoleus sp. | reverse complement strand
GGATTAGAACCAAAACTGTCGGTGATTGTCCGCAATCAAAACTCGCATTTTGCTCTGATGGTGCAGCAGGTTTTTGAGTTTGAAGGAGTTTTGAACCCGACGGAATTAGCGGCTCCTGCTTTTGCGGCGGCGGCGATTGGAGGCAGAATTTTGGGCAACGGAATGACTGCTGAAAGTCTGTGGGTTTCCTTGGGCACATTGATTACACCAAAACATCCTTTCTGTGGCCACCGCATTCAAGATGCTGCTAAATCAGCAGATTTTGTGCCTCTTTATGTGGAAACTAATTGTCAAACTATTCACGGCTGGGATTTGCTCAATTGTTGTCTGAGTGCGGGGGATGTTTTGTATTTGACGATGCCGGCGAATTGCTTGGATCAACTGTGGAGAACGACTTCGGAATTAATTAAAACTTAATGGTTTGACGCGGGAATTTATTTAGCCGATCGCCCAATTGGCACTACAAACCTGATAAACTGGGGCCTGCATAGTAAATAGGACTTACGCCTAATCCTGAGAAACCCGGTTTCTTAGCCGAAGTTCGAGTAAAAATAACCAACAGATTCTCAATTAGTCGCGATTTAGAATGAGAAAATTTTTAGCATTAGTTGTGTTTGGGATCATACTGGCGATCGCCTCTGTAGCTGTGGCCGCTCAACCTTTGTTCGTCGCCTATCCTCCCGCCAACCACAAAACAATAGCCGATCGCATTTTTCTCATCGGTACAGCCCCCCCAACCGGACAAGTATCGGTAAATGGCCAGCAAATTTCCCGCACCAGCGCCGGCCATTTCGCCCCGACTTTTCCCCTGCAACTCGGCGAAAATGTCTTTAGCTTGCGTTACGAAAATCAGCAAGTCCAAATTAAGGTAACGCGCGAGTCTAATCAGCCGGAAGTACCCGCAGGCTTAGCTTTTGCCAAAGATTCCCTGACGCCAAAAGTCGATGTCGCCAGTTTACCGGGGGAATATATTTGCTTTGGGGCGATCGCCCTGGCGAATGCTCAAGTCGCGGTAAAATTGGGCGGGGTGGATATTCCTTTAAAAGCGCGATCGCAAGTCGAACTCCCCGACAACAAATCTGTACTTTTAGGTGAAAACTCCCCCATCATAAAAGGCAGCATGGAACAGTATCAAGGCTGCGCTAAAACCCCGGCAAACTCCGGCGAATCTCAGGTAAAAAAAATAGATTTAGGAGTGCCTGTATTTGAGCTAACAATGAACGATAAAACTATCAGCCAACCAGGTACGGGCAAAATTTCTATTCTATCTCCGGCTGATTTAGAAGTAGCAGAAGTTACAGCAGATCCGGGTGTTGCCAGAACCGGGGCGAGCACGGATTTCTCTCGGATGACGCCGCTGCCGAAGGGAACGCGGGCAACAGTTATCGGGCGCGAGGGAGAATGGATTCGGCTCGATTACGGCGCTTGGATTAAAGTATCGGAAGTGCGAATTGTCAAGGATGCCGTGCCTGCGCGATCGATTATTCGCAGCGCCAAATCACGTCAAGTTCCAGGCTGGACAGAAATCTTATTTCCCTTAGAAATACCAGTCCCAGTCACCGTGCAAGAAGGAGAACGCACCTTCACTTTAACCCTGTACAATACCACCGCTCAAACTGATATTATTCGCCTCGACGATGACCCGGTAATTTCGAGTTTGGTATGGCAACAAATATCGCCGCTGCAAGTACAATATACTTTCAATCTCAAATCTTCCCAGCAGTGGGGCTACAAATTGAGATACGACGGCACAACTTTAGTCTTGTCTTTAAAACACCCTCCTGCGAATACCAGCATGATGCCGAATTCGTCAGAAAAACCGCTGTCAGGAATTAAGATTCTCATCGATCCCGGACACGGCGGGCCGCAGGACTCGGGTGGTGTCGGCCCCACTGGCTACAGCGAGAAAACAGTGGCTTTAATAGTGTCGAAATTGGTGCGAGAGGAATTAGTCAATCGGGGCGCGAATGTGGTAATGACGCGGGTGGAAGATGTCGATTTGGATTTGCCACCGAGGGTGGAAATGATTCAAAAAGAAGAACCTGCGATCGCAATTTCGATACACTACAATGCTTTGCCAGATAACGGCGACGCGATAAATACTAAAGGCGTCGGCGCCTTTTGGTTTAACCCGCAAGCGCACAGTTTGGCAATGTTTTTGCACAATTATTTAGTTGCCAAATTGAACCGTCCGAGCTATGGTGTATTCTGGAACAACCTAGCGATGACTCGTCCTGCCGTTACTCCATCTGTTTTAATGGAATTGGGATTTATGATTAATCCCGAAGAGTTTGAATGGATTGTGAATCCGACAGAACAGCAGAAGTTAGCGGAGGCCATCGCCCAAGGTGTTACCCAATGGTTTGCCTCCGTCAAATAACAGTTAGTAGTAAGGACTGAAGTCCTGCCAACCCAAGGAGATCACATAAATGCTAAGTTTGAGTCAATCAAAAGCCTTTTTCATTGCAGCCGCATTTGCAAGTTTGAGTTTCTCACTTTACAGTTTTCCTGTTTTCGGTAAAGAGCAAAGTCTTTCTCCCGAAAAAGTAGCAGCTTTAAAAAAACAAACTCAATGCTCGTTTATTACAGGTGAAGGTGGCCCTGTTAACATTCGCAAAGGCCCCGGCAATAAGTACCGGGTTGTAGCTAAACTTAAAAGAGGAGACGGAGTTCGAGCTGTCAGCAGACAAGGTAATTGGGTGAAAATTGCCGCCAGAACTTCTGGGAATGCTCCTAATGAAACTTTTACAATTCTTGACGGTTGGGTGAACAATCAATTTATTAATGGGTGTTCGGAAGACCAATTTGATAGGTGGCGGAAATAGGAACATTTGTTTGAGCGTTCGGACTTTAGTCCTCAGTTTAGAGGAGGACTAAAGTCTTCACTACAAATCTGCTATTGTTTATTCTCGTATTCTCAACCAACTAAACGCCTGTTCGGCGGTGATATTCAGGGGAATCATTTCGGGTACGGGAAGGACATCGCTACCTTCGCAGAATTGCGGTTGTTGGTTGGGTAAAAATGCTAAGATAGATCGATCGCCTGGATCGACTAGCCATCCCAACTGACAATTATGTTGCAGACAGTGAATAA
>JBDTEI010000372.1:0-3228 GCA_039922675.1 Microcoleus sp. | reverse complement strand
TCCGCCTGGGGAAGCGCTCATAATTACTGCTACTTTGTTAGTAAATGCCACCAATCCTGGTTCGCCAGGAGCTGGGCGTGATACCCAGTCGATCGCATTTTTCAACACTGGCGGAACCGAACTGTTATACTCGGGGGACGCTATCAAAAACCCGTCATGAGCTACCATCAATTCCTTGAACTTCCGGGCATTTTCTGGCATTCCCTCTTTGGCTTCCAAATCTTCATCAAATAGCGGCATCGGCAAATCACGCAAATCTACATAAGTAACTTCTGCGCCCGCCGCCCTAGCCCCAGCAGCCGCAACTTTTACCAGCAGTTTGTTGTAAGATTCTTCACGGGTACTTCCAGCAAATGCCAGTATTTTTGGTCTATTTGTCATGGATTTTTTATGGATAATTGCTTGTGAGTAAAATTATACTATTCCGAATGCTTCCAAACAAAGTCAGCAATGGGTTTGTCTGCGGACAAAGGAGTATCTGTAGCTGAACTGAATAATACTGATCGCATTTTTACATTCCCGACTCCCAAACGTCTCTCGACACGGCTGGGAATTCCGTAACCGAACATAATATGTCCTGTCCCCGCCAACACCACAACTTGATAATCGGGGTTAGCTTTGACAAATTTAGCTATACTTTCCGCCATAGTTTCGTCCCACAAAACTTGAGCTTGCAAAAATCTTTCAAAAGCCGTACTATTTCCCTGGGCTGACTTTTGATGCTGTTGGAAAACTTCTAGCAGCATTTGTCGGTATTCGGCGTTGTCGGTGCGAATTTCGGAAATTGGCGGAATATGCTTTTTGTCCTCGGCTGTGAGGCTTTCTAAACCTTGAGAGGCAACTTTTCTCGTAACTTCCGATGGTGTATTTAAGGCGAGGACTGGGAGCTGTTTTTCTTTGGCAAACTGCAAAAATGGGGCGTAATATTCCCAGGGAAAACGCCATCTGCGATCGTACTCTGTTTGCTCGACTAATTGCTGTTCTGTCAGTTTACCAGCTAAGTAGTTGTCGATCGCACTTTGGAACGGACGCTGAAACATCTCCATCGCGATCGCAATTTTACGATTTTGTCGCTGCATTTCTCGAATAATTTTCAGTTGAGCTTGGTGGTCTGCCGCGCTATCATGGGTTTCTCCCAGATACACGACTTTCGCCTTTAGCAACTGTTGCAGAATCTCTTGGTTAGTGTAAGTTTGCTGCGGTTGAGGGCTCGCCATCGGTTCCGCTGTCACGACACTGCTACACAGCAGGAAAATGCTCAGCGATAAAACACACAGTTTGATGAGTTTGGTTGTTTTCATACCGATATTATCCCTGTTTCTCGCAGCAGCAAGCACAGCCAGACTCTACTATTTTAGCTGAGCAGCTAGAAAGCTCAATACTTCATTGAACTTCATAATTTATCTTCAATATCTCTACCCATAGATGATTGTCTTTCCTCTTCCTTTAATATGCAGCCCTTAAATCTGTTACGGAATCCGTTGCCGAACTTCCGTGATTTGTAAAGTTTAGTTGCAGGTACTTGCGCATCTAAAAGAAGGTGGTACATTAATAATATGAAGCAAACAAAAAGCTTCTCTGACAGATACCACATCTAGATACCGCAGCGAAGTTCAAAATAGAATCTAAGGAGTAAAAACGCTGTTTAATCTCATCACATCTGTCCCCTTAAAAACCAATAGCAGCACCCACCAACAAAGCTGATAATTCCCCAACTAATAAGAGGGGAGCAATGCAATAGAATCTGAGGATTTATTGCAACTCCGCATCGAATTTGAAAAAAGAGGAAATCACTCGGTATATATGGCTGGGTGCTGTTATTGTTAACAGTAATTTAGGGCGCTAGAGGGTGTTTTGAGAGGTGGAGGCAGAGCCTTTAGATAGGCATTACCAGGCAGTGCCTGGTAAGGAAAAACACCAAAATTACTGAAAAATTGTCTCGTCTTCCTTTCGCCACGCCGGATCGACGATACAAATAAATATTAGCGGTTCTGTGCCGCAGTTGTGAATAAACTGCTTGGCGTTTGGGGGAATGTAAACGGCATCTCCGACTTGCACCAATTTAGTGTCATCGTCGATGTGCATTTCCCCAACGCCACTGATAATGTAGTAAACTTCTGAGGTTTTCAGGGAGTGCAGCACCGAAGTTTGTCCCGGTGGCAAAGTGGCGTGGGCTAAACTGTAACGCAAATCCACAGCTTGTTTGTCTGAATGCAGCAATTCTCGCCGTTGAGTACCGTCGCCAGCAATAAACTCGTCGCAGCCGTTTAGCTTTTGAATTAGCATTCTTTTCACGCTCCTGAAAATCTCTCGATCACAACTTAAGTTTATTTGAAAGAGCGAGATATGTTAAGAAATGTGTCAAGAGACGGCTGATTTTTTAACCGTAAGTTCCCGAATGCGATCGATAATCAGGACAGTCGATCGCATTTTCAGATAAAGCTATTGTAGGCTGCACGGGACACTTGAGGTGGTAGTCGCCAGTGAAAAATACACAGTTAGCACAAGGGATTTGGTGCATCCGCTGAGCTCGACGCACGGTGTGGGCGATAGTACCGCCGATACTCGAACACAGCAAAAAAACTAAACCCCAAGCCCAGACCAAACACAGCGGGACTAAAACAGGCTGTATTGCCTTCAGCAGAAAGTACAGCATAGCAAGAAAATTTAGGGTAAAACTCGCACATACATTACAGTAAGGGAATTGGCGGGCGATCGACCAAAAAGTTTAAAATCCTTTACAGTGCGATCTAGAAACCGGGCAATTATGGGATGATAGGGAACCGTCGTTAAATAAAATTAGAGGAAATCAGTTATGTCACTGCGATTAGGCGATACAGTTCCCAACTTTACCCAAGCCTCGTCAAAAGGCGAAATCAATTTCTACGACTGGGCCGGCGATAGCTGGGTTGTGTTGTTTTCCCACCCGAAAGACTATACCCCAGTGTGTACCACCGAACTCGGTGCAGTGGCCCGTCTCAAGTCGGAATTTGACAAGCGTGGCGTGAAAACCATTGCCCTCAGCGTCGATGATGTGGATTCTCACATGGGCTGGATTAAAGATATTGAGGAAACTCAAAAAGTTACTCTCAATTATCCAATTTTAGCAGATGGCGATCGTAAAGTCTCCGACATTTACGACATGATCCATCCCAACTCCCTCAACAACTTAACAATCCGCACCGTTTTTGTAATTGACCCGGAAAAGAAACTGCGTTTGAGCATTAC
>JBDTEI010000371.1:0-8558 GCA_039922675.1 Microcoleus sp. | reverse complement strand
AATTCGTGAACAGCCATTGCTTGTAACACGTCCAAAGGCAATGTCAAATGATGGGCGCCAGCTAATAAAGTCTTTACCGCTTCTTCTGGCGATTTAATGCTAGCTGCCAAAATCTCTGTATTCGTTCTCTGCAAAACATTTGCCATATCCCGGACTAAGGCAAAACCGTCTCCGAGGAGTCGGGTGGCGCGATTCACGTAGGCGATCGCATATTTGGCGCCGGCTTCTGCTGAAACAACGGCCTGGGCGGCGCTGTAAATAGCCGTCACCGCACAAGGAATTTCCCCCGACAAATGGGCTACTGCTTGGAAGCCCGCCGCCGTTGCTGGAATTTTCAAAACTGTTTGTTGTCCGATCGACTCAAAAGCGGCCTTTCCTTCTGCTACCATGCCATCAAAATCAGATGCCAGTAGCTGATAGTACACTTCTCCAGGAATTAGTTGTGCCAGTTGTTTGAGTGTCTCCTGAGGAGATAGCTCGCTTTTTGCCAAAAGTGTGGGATTAGTAGTAATTCCCGCTATCCATCCGAACTTGCTCGCCCGTGAGGCTTCCGCTACAATTGCAGTATCGACATAAATCGCCATCGGTTCTACACCTTCAGTTTCTTAATAATTTCCAGCCCCTTGCTTTCTCATTGAGAGCGATCGGAGCCAAATTAATTGTTAAGCTTTAACAATATCAGAATCTCGCAAATATTACTGTTAAGTAAATATAACAATTCAGTGATGTGCATCACTGACAGTAAGTAGATTAGTTGGAAAATATATAAGTATGTAATTACGATGCAAACGCAGTGAGAAGAAGCAACCGCAAGGGTTGCGATTGCTTTACATTTCGTGACATACCCAAGTTTATTTACACCTATCTATTTAGGGCGAGTTTTGAATTAGTGAGTTTTGAATTCAACAGGACTTCCTTCATTCAGTTGACAGTTGGCCGCTCGACAGCAACCTCTACCTAGAAGGAAGAGGATTGGAGTAATGAATAGTCTGATTTTAATTTCTCCCGATCAGGGTTCCGGCTTTAAAGCAATTATTTCAGGTAAATAAATCTGGTTGATTAGGGAAAGTGCGTAAGTGATCTTGAAGATAGCTGATAACTGAAATAAAAACTTTGAAGTCAGTTGGTAACTGCGATTCTCGCGGATAGAAAAATTGACTTCCCAAATCCCGGATACACATAAGTTGCATTTGTAGTAATGGTTATGTACGCAATCACTCAAGGAGGTGACTCAGAAATGACCGAACAAGAAAATCAGCAGCCACAAGTCAGCCTTGAGACATCTTCTGAACAAGTCGAATCGGAAAAAGTCGCAGCAACGGCTGACGAATTCTCGGTAAATGTTAAGTTTGAAACTGTATCTGAAGCGGTTGAAAATAGCGCCCAAGAGCGTTTAAAGGCTCTAAGCCGTTTGATGATGGTGAGCCTAACTTGGTCGCTAGCGGGGCTTTCTAAACCCAAGTAAGTTATGGATAGCTACCGCAAGGGGCGAACCCAAGAGTTGTCAGTTGGGTTGGGATTTTTTGGGAACTCAAAACTCACAAATCTTGGACTTGCATAATTTTCGGTTACTTATAATAAAATCCGTTTGTAGTGAGGACTTGTGTCCTCTCTTTTCGGACTATTTAATATTTTCCGAACCAACGGCCTCGGAAATTGAATTAAATCCTTTTTCTGCCAACTTTTGCAGTAAACCTTCCAAAATCCGCCGTACCATCCAAGGCCCTTCGTAAACCCAACCTGTATAAACTTGAATTAAACTCGCACCGGCGGCGATTTTTTCCCAAGCATCTGCGGCGGTGAAAATGCCGCCTACTCCAATTATTGGTAATTCCCCTTTTGTATATTGCCAGATAAATCGGATGACTTCTGTCGATCGCTCTTGGACTGGCCTTCCGCTAATTCCGCCGGCTTCTTCGGCGATGGGTTTCCCGGTTTCTCGCAATATTTGTGTTTTCAATCCGTCGCGGCGGATGGTGGTGTTGGTGGCGATTATTCCTGCTAGTTGGTAGGTTTTTGCTAAGTCGAGGATGGATACGATCGCCTCGGACTCCAAATCCGGCGCAATCTTGACTAAAATTGGCTTAATTCCTTGATTTTCTTGTTGCAAAATTTCCAAAATTGTGCTAAGCCCAGCAGCATCTTGGAGCGATCGCAATCCAGGCGTATTGGGAGAGGAAACGTTGACTACAAAATAGTCGCCCCAATCTTTGAGCAGCTTAAAACTCTCCAAATAATCGGCTGCTGCCTGCTCTAACGGTGTTACCTTAGATTTACCGAGATTGACGCCCAAGGGGAAAGGAGACTGAGGCATGAGGCGCGAGGCGTCGAATTTTGACTGTTTCTGTGCTGCCCGAAACCGGGCGGCCATTGCCGCGGCTCCTTGATTGTTAAATCCCATGCGGTTGAGGGCTGCACTGTCGTCCGTCAAGCGAAACAAGCGAGGTTGAGGGTTTCCTGGCTGCGCTTGCGACGTGACTGTACCGAGTTCGGCAAAGCCAAAGCCAAAATTTGCCCAAATGTCGGCAGCTACGCCGTTTTTATCAAATCCGGCGGCTAAGCCGACAGGATTTTTAAAGCTCAGTCCCCACTTCGATTGTTCGAGGCGATCATCTTGGACTCCCAAAGATTTCTGCAATCGGGAGAGCATTTGGCTGGTGGCAGGATTAGACTGGGTTCTGGCTGCTAGTTCGAGAATTTGAAGAGTGCGGTTGTGCAACCACTCGGCATCGGTTTTCAATACGGAAAACAACAGCGGGCGCACGCTTGATTGATAAATATCCAATGACTTGTCCTGGGGCAGTTGACAATTGATCAGACCTGTCGATTTTAGATTTTAGATTTACAAGGGCAGATGAATCTGGGACATTGAACTTTGGTCTAAAATTTTGGGATCTTCACGACGACATAAGTCGGAAAGCAAGTATGCGTTTTTGGGCGGGATCTATAAAAATATTCAGGAGGAGAGTGGGAAGGTGAGATTTTTACTTCTACTGCGATCGACTTTATCCAACTTTTTAGATTGAAGCATAATTGAGACGACTATATTATAGGTTGATTCTTTTTAATTTTATTTTTTTTAAATTTTAAGTTGGCAATTTGAAATTGGACAAAGGTGCGGGGAATCTGGGACATGGGGCAGGAGCAAAGACCAAAGGATTTAGAGGAACAAATTGCGGGGCTCGATCGCGTGCTCCAGACTCTGCGAGAAGAGGAGAATGTGGAAGTGCTACTGGAGACGGCACTCGGTTACTTGCAAGCGGAATTTGACTGGCGGTTGATTTGGATCGGGTTGTACGATCGACAGGCGCACCGATTATTAGGGAAAGGCGGCATGACTCCTAACGGTGACTTGTCTTTTCTCAAACAGCGGTTTTCCCTGACTCCAGGGGATTTGCTGGAACAAGTGGTGATTCAGCTCCAGCCGGTGGGAGTCCCGGATTTGCGATCGGAAAACAGGGCCGGAGAATGGCGCAAAGCAGCTCAAACTTACAACATTCAAGGCACGACTCTGTTTCCGCTGCGCTACAAAGACCGCTGCTACGGCGTGATTTTGCTGGGGACAGACGTGTGGGGATCTTCGCCAAATTCGGGGGGAAAAACGCAGTTGCCGATCGTATTTGGAGCGCTGGCCACTGCTCTTTATCAAGTAGAAAAAGATTGGCAGCGAGAACAAGTCAAACACCCGGACGAGTCTCTGTTAGCGCTGATTTCGCAGTTGCGGGAACTGCGATCGCTCGACCAATACTTGGAAGCGGTAGTCGAACAAGCCCATGAATTTATCGAGCCAACGCGCACGAATATTTATTGGTTCGAGCGAGAGCGGCGCTATTTTTGGCGCCGAGTCAGCAACCGCCAAGTTGCTCCGGGTTTGGGCGGGCCGGGCCGACCGGCTTCGGGCATCACCGTCCAAGACTTGGGCGAATTTTATCAGGCTTTGGTCGCGGAACAAATAGTTTGGATCGGTGAATCTCATAGTTCTCTGAAAACTGAGCTGACGGGGCGGTTGATGCAGCAAATTCGCGCTCGCTCTCTGTTGGCGGCGCCGATTGTTTTGGAAGGGGAATTGTTGGGATTTTTGGCAGTGGAAGCCGGCGAGCCCCGGATTTGGCAAGACAATGAAAAACATTACCTGCGAGGAGCGGCGCAGTTAGTGGCTCTGACGGCTCCTCTGTCAGAGATGGAGGAGAGGATTGAGCAAGCACAGCTCGATCGAGATTTAACTGCTGGTATCGCTCGCGCCATCTACAGCGATGCTGACTGGGAAGGGACTTTAAAAAATACGGCTGAGCAGTTGTGCTCTCGACTCAAATGCGAATACTTTTTGCTCTTGCTGTACAGGGAAGAACAAAATCGCTTTGAAATTGTCTCCCAAAATCTGCCCCGCAACCGCAGACAAGTACCGTCGCCGCTCAACGCGCTCGATGCCGCTGACGTGGCGCTGGTTCAAGCCAGCGGGGAACCTCTGGCGATTGAAAATTGGGAGGAAGACGGGCGGTTGGGCGCTTGGCGGGAAGTGCTGGCGGAAGCAGGGGTACGATCGCTTTTGGCATCGAGCACTCGGGGGAAACAGGAAGAGGGAGACAACCCCAATCGAAAATCGAAAATCGAAAATCGAAAATTGATTGAGGGTTTGCTGGTTGTCGGGCACAGCGCAACTCGCACTTGGAGGCGATCGGAGCGAGAATTAGTTCGGGTAGTCAGCCAACAGTTAGGATTGATTCTGCACTCCTGGCAGCAGAGTTCGGAAATTGACAAATATCAGCAATTTGAGCGATCGATCAAATCGGGTTTGGCGCTGTTGCAGCATTCTGGCGAGCCGCAATCTCCACAACAGAAATCTGTTGCTTCGCCGAAGATGTTCCCAGAGTTGCCGCTGCAAAAGCTCGATCGTAACTTTGCCGAACACGTTTCCCAGACAATTGCCTGTCCTTTAGTCGCCGTAATTACTTGGAATCCTGGCCAGGAGGCAGCTTCAATCTCCGCGGCGGTAGCTGCCAATCCCGTATTTGCCCTGAATCCCGAGGCTTTGATTCCTGTCCAAACAGATGCTTTGATCCAACAAACCCTGTCGGAAGCAGGCGTGCTGCAACAGAGTATGAACCAAGTACCGCTGGCGACGAAGCGATGGCTGCGCAGTCCAGGAATTGGCGAAATTATGACGGTGGCGCTGCGGACAGCCCCAGAACACGCTCCCACAGGCATTGTGGTTGTGGCGGGCGCTCCGGGCCGCCAGTGGTCGGAATTGTCGGTGAATTTACTGAGTTCGATGGCGTCTCAGTTGGCTTGGTGGCGCAGGTATTTGGTGGTGCAATCGGCGCAGGAGTCGCAGCGATTGGATCAGGAGATGCTCAACTGGTACAAGCAGCGCCGTTTCGAGGATTTTTACCGGACTGTAGCAGCGGGTGTCAAGGAGTTGGGAGAGTTGAGTCAGTCGATTTTGCAGTCGGCGAAGGAACAAAAGGATGCTCTGAAAACTTTGCGCTACCAACAGGTTTTGCGACAAATTGGCAATGCTTTGGCGTCAATTCATTTGATGCTGAAACAGGAACAGTGGCGGCTGCAATTCGGACAAGATGCGTTGCCTGTGACCGCTTGGTTGAGGCGATCGCTCGATCGCACGGCCTCCCTGGTCAAACAGTCGCAAATCCTGCTGGAAGTGAACAGAGAGACTGCTGTGTCGTTGCCCGCGGGCCAGACTTTGAGTGTTCGCGGGGACAGCATCAAACTGGATTTGATCCTGTGCGAGTTGGTGGCGCAGGCTTGCAGGCGTTCTGGAGTTGGTGAGAAGATTGAGATCCGCTCTCAACTTTTGGGGGAAGATTGGCTAGAATTGTCTGTGATTGATAGTGGCGCGTGCGATCGACAGTTATTTGCTGGCTTCAACGGCGGTTCCCACCCGGATCTACTAGCCGTTGCGTCACATAGGTCGATCGTGCAAAATCTCTTAATTTGTCAGCGAGCGGTACGCTTAATGGGGGGAGACTTTTCCTTAGAAATGTTAGAAAATAATTTAATTGTCGCTCGCTTAGTGCTGCCGCTAGCCACCTCTTAAAATTCTGTAGACTTCGTAGGGTGGGCAATGCGCAACTGTTGACTAGATTTGAATTGCCTAAATTTTGGATCGATGGGTCAACCGCAGATGTCAGGCAGATGCCACGCACATTAACGCAGATACATTTCAAGAAGAGCGATCGAATGAATCAAATTCAAGTCTACTTTATAGGGTGCTATAAAAGCGCACAAGTTAACTTTGTTACCGATGCGCAGTGTACACAAAAATACTATCCATCCCGACAGCAACCTGAAAGTATGGTGTCGGGCTTCTGGCGAAAAAGCTAAACCGAAGGAGTAACAGTTGCCGCCGTCTCAGAACCAGGGAAAAACCTTTCAGTAATCCAAGCAGTTACAATATGAGAAAGCAATCCCATCGGCCCAGCAAACAAACACAAAGCCAAAGAATGAACAGTCCAAACACCTGTCCGCTGTCCTTCCAAATAAATCCAGCGCCCCACAAACAAATCCATCACTAAAAAATGAATCCATCCCGTAGCAGCCGCCGTTTCCTCCCCCAGAAACTTAGCAATATCTGCCAACTTTGGATTAGACAAAGCAGCCGCATTTTCTGGAGTCAGACTGCTACCAAACAAATATATGTACAAGACGGCGAGCACTGCAAACGGAATAAAGGAATTCATCACTTTTCTGGTAATTCCCCAGTTGGGAAATAAAATCATAATTGCCCAGAAAGGCAAAACGAACAGATTACCTGCATTGAAAATTAGTTCGGGCGTCATAGTCGGCTGTTGGTTCCTTTGATTCAGTTGACAGTTGACAGTTGAGAGTTGACAGTTGAGAGTTGACAAAAGAAGGAAGAGGATTGGAGTAATGAATCGTCTTCTTTTAATTTCTGCCTAAAATGGAGAGGCTTTAAACCAATTCTTTCTGGTAAATGAATGCAATAAACGATGTTAAGATTATTTTACACAATTTTTGCTAACATTGCTCAAAATCTGCCAAAATCCGATTCACAAATTATAGATAATTGCTAGATTTATCGGAAATTTAAGATTTACACGTGCAGGTATGTTGTTGCGCTTGGGCGCTATTTGATTATATGAAAGAGCGCTCAAGCGCAACAACGCACCTCAATAGACCTCTTGCAAAAATATTCGAGTCATAGAGTAACCGCAGATATCGGGAGATAAACACCGATTGACGCAGATGGTTTTAGGGTATTTTCGGATTTTTGCAAGAGGTCTAATAACTGAAATCTCAAAGCTAAAACCCATGATAACAATTTATAATAACTTTGCCGATTGGTGCAAGCACAAAGATAATATTTCTCCCGGCGCGAAACATACCGTAGAAATACTGTTACAAATATCAGAGACTGCCGAGTGCGATCGAGCCAACGAACTGCTTTCTAGTATAACAGAACTCAATCTTAAAGTTACTCAACTTACCGATATCAGTCCTCTCTCATCTTTCACTCAACTTACTGCACTCAGCCTCGACAGCAATCAAATATCTGACCTTGCTCCCCTGCAATCTTTAACCAAGCTGAAAACTCTGGTGATGGATGTAAATCAAATATCAGATATCAGCCCGCTTTCATCTCTGACAAATCTGACTAGACTCGTTCTCGATACCAATCAAATATCAGACATCAGTCCCCTGGTGTCTCTAACTAATCTTATCGAACTTGTCTTGTTTGATAACAAAATTTCTGACATCAATCCAGTGAAAGCGTTAACTAACTTAAAGGCGCTAATTCTCTACACAAATCAAATTTTAGATCTGGCTCCTTTGGCAAATTTAACTGAACTTCAGACACTCTATCTTTACAAAAATAAAATATCAGATATCACCCCTCTGGCTTCCTTGAAAAATCTCAGTACGCTGTTTCTATTCGAGAATAAAATATCTGACATGACTCCGTTGAAATCCTTAGTAAATTTAAAGAAACTGGTTTTATTTGAAAATAAGATATCCGATATTAGTCCTTTGGCAGATCTAATTAATTTAGTTGAACTGAACCTCGGAAACAATCAAATTTCAGACATCAGTCCGCTGAAATCGTTAACTAATTTGACACAACTTTATCTGTTCAACAATTTGATTGCCGATTGCAGCGCGCTGCAAGCTTTAAATAACTTATTTTTGCTCGATTTGTACAACAATCAAATCTCTGATATCAGTTTCCTGCAATCTTTGCAAAAGCTAACGACGCTTGACTTGCGCGGGAATTCGATTGTAAATAAGATTTGCCCGGTCAATCCTCCATCAATCTGTCGGTTTTAATTGTTAAGGCGGTGGCGAAATCTGGGTGTGTATGATAAACTATCAAACGTCAGTATCAGGAGAAAGTTATGAGCGGACACGATGCTTTGATGTTAGGAATGTTGTTGTTGCCCGGTTTGGCTTTGTCGATCGCAGTTCTGGGCGCTTTTGCCGCTGGTGGATAATCGGTTTTTAACATAACACAGTTCAGATAGGATGTACGGTTGAAACCACCCATTCTTCAACCCACGGAGGTGGGTTTTGTTTGTCTAGAC
>JBDTEI010000370.1:0-8147 GCA_039922675.1 Microcoleus sp. | reverse complement strand
CCAAATCTTCGTTAATCGTGCAGCAGATGCAGCCGTTGTTCAGCTCAACCATGTTGTCGTCTGTGGTGACAATCAGTTCGTTGTCGATGCCGATTTCGCCAAATTCATTGACCAAAACTGCTGTTTTCAAACCTTGTTGGTTGGTCAGGATGTGGTTGAGCAGGGTTGTTTTGCCGCTGCCGAGAAATCCTGTAATGATGGTAACGGGTAAGCCGTGTTTGGGAGCGTCCATAGCCGTTTCTGTCTCGGACTGAGTTGTAGATTGCATAGCTTGACTGTTAAATAATGTCGATCGCACTTTTCTTGTGGTTTTTATTGTATCTTATTTAAGCCCAGGCCTCATCAACGTGGTTTTTGGGAGAAATTTTGGGTTTGGCGCATGGCCTCTACCCATGAACCTCAATATCAGCCCTAGAGTAGAAAAGCAGTTGGCTTGCAGCCAGTTTTCTGGGTAAATCCAGCAGCGATAAATTTGGGCCCGACTTTCGGGAGTGCGCGGCGCAGCTATCCCGAGCGTGAATCGACTTATTCCCGCTGCTCTAGAATAGTTTTAAAATAATTTTAATTATCGAGCGGGGTAAAATATTTATTTTTCAACTAATTAATTTTAATTCATCAAAATTAAAATACAGAACGCTAAAAACTTTGCGGTGTATATCTTCTTTCTTCTTCCTTCTTTCTTATTTCTTCTTCCTTCTTCCTTCTACTTATCAACTAAAACAGGGCGGTGGCTAACAATAGCCACCGCCCTCAAGATAGTATGGCACTATCTAAGTCTGTCCTTACGCAGGAAGCAAGACTGCATCGATGATGTGGATGACGCCATTATCAGCAATAACGTCGGCTGTGGTAACGGTAGAATCATTGATTTTGACGCCATTGGAAGCATCAATTTTCACTTCTGAACCTTCAACTGTCTTGGCAGATTTTAGCTTGACTACATCAGCAGCCAGAACTTTGCCGGAAACGACATGATAAGTCAAGATTTTTTTGAGCTTAGGAATGTCCTTAAGCAGTGCGTCTACAGTACCTGCGGGAAGCTTAGCAAAAGCTTCGTCTGTAGGAGCGAAAACGGTGAAAGGGCCAGCGCCTTTGAGAGTATCTACTAAACCAGCGGCTGTAACGGCAGCAACGAGGGTTTTAAAAGAACCAGCCGCAACGGCGGTATCAACAATATCAGCCAAGTGAGTCACCTAGGTTTTGTATTCTGTAAATCAATATAACGCTAAAAAGTTAATTTAGCTACATATTTTTTTGATCTTGTTCAGTTAGATTTTCTGATATAAATTGTCAGGTTTTTTTATATAAATACTTCACACAATACCTATCTAAAGGCACATGAAGATATTTCATTTTAATGGTATTTTATATCAGACAATGTGTTGCTCAATACATTGGTCAGCCGATCGCAGGATTCGCGATCGCCCCGGCGTGGTGGTAAAAGTAAATAGAGGGCGATCGACCTTTTGATTAACTTGGCAAAACAGTCAACATCGATGATCTTTGCCAAGAGCGCACAACAACTTTCTGTCTGCTGAGGGCATTGGTTGTCCTAAAAACTGCGTTACACTTATATATGTATCTTTACAAAAAAACATAAAAGCATGACAGTTGCCTATCCCCGCAAGCTCCGCAACGGCATGGGAGCGCGCGAAATTTTAGCTCAAGTAGTGCGCGATCGCGAAATCCATCTGATCACCCTCAACCGCTACCGCTTCAGCGAACAGCGCAGTTGCAAAGACCTCACCGACTTGATCGAGCAGCTAGACGGCGAACCGGCCGAACTCGTGCGCGACCTTTCCCGGCACATTTCCGACGAAGCGCGACACGCCATGTGGCTCACCGATCTCCTGGTAGACATCGGCTGTGGCATTGGCAAGCCGCCGGGAGTGTCCTACATTGACGAATTTGAAAGGTTGTTCGACAGCGAGCAACAAGACCCTACCAAAGACCGCGAAGATTTTGTAATTTCTTCCCTAGCGGCGATTAACGTCACTGAGAAGCGGGGATGCGAGTATTTCTCAGCGCACATCCACGCCCTGAAACAGGCTCCCCAAACCGACGAAAACGTCAAAATCCGCGAAACCATCGAAAAGATTTTTCCCGAAGAAGCTGGTCACGTCCGCTGGGGCAACCGCTGGCTCGGCGCTATTGCTGCTAAGAGTCCGGCACACCGCCAGAAGGTGGAACAGGCAAAACGTAAGTATGGGGCGATCGAACAAGCAGCATTTGCATCGGGAATGGATATCATGCTGGGGGCCGAACTCCGTCGCGTCACCCGTTTGGTGGATATTGCTAACACCATGCCCCTGTGGGAACGCCCGCAATATTTGATGGAACGCTTGCCCATAACCCTGCTGGCCCCCGACCTACAAATGACCAGAGTCGATGTAGCTCAACGCGCCTGGAACCGCGACCCGCAGGCATTTGTGGAGAAATTTGTGCCGATGTTCCTCAACGGGATGAAAACTATTGAGAAGAAGCCCCCCGCAGCGAAGCCCAAGGCCTAGATACAGACGAGGTAGAACCTCAGGACATGGGTTCCCAGGCACAGCCTGGGAACCACTAATTACTCAAGTCAAGCCTAATTCTTTAATCCAAAATCCAAAATCCAAAATCCTAGGAGTCCTATTTTGGTAAGTCCTAAATAGGAAGTAAACTGTATTGGTAAAGATTATTGGAATACTTTTCCGTTTAAATATTAATCATGACTAACAGCGAGCCGAACCCACAAACAGCTTCCGCAGAAAGCCTATCTAGTGAAAGCGCGATCGCCTCTGAGCAGGTCGAAACAGCCACAGCAGTCAGCTATGCAGAAGAAATTGAAACTGTGATTGCCAGCATGGCTGTAGACCAAAAAGTGATGGTCGGTCAAAATGAAGCTGGCGGGCATCTTTGGAAATTTAAGTACGGCAGCGTCGAAGTGTTCGTGCAACTCACGGGCGAAACCGAAAATGATACTTTGACTGTCTGGGCTTTTGTGCTCCAGTTGCCGGCAAAGAATGAAGCTGAATTAATGCGGAAACTGCTAGAAATGAATTGGCTGTCTACTTTGGAATCTCATTTTGCGATCGTTGACAACCAAGTTGCGGTAATATCTAGTCGGGCGATCGCCGAAATCTCTGCTGGGGAAATTTCACGCGCTATTACTATTGTCGCCACCATCGCCGATGACAACGATGACTTGCTACAAGCAGAATTTGGGCAGTAGTCAGTAGTCATTAATTAGTTAACAGTTAACAGTCATTAGTTAACTGTTAACTAATATGCAGGCCCTGCGATCCAAGAAATAGCGATTCCCAGTCCCAAACCGACGAGCACTTGAAAAGGAGTGTGTCCCAGCAACTCTTTCAGGCGAGCTTCGTTAAAGTTGTGGTCTTCCTCAAAAAACTCGTCAATAATTTGGTTGAGGATGCGAGCTTGTTTGCCTGCTGCTTGGCGGACTCCAGCAGCATCGTACATAACAATAATTGCAAAGATCGCTGCGATCGCAAACTCTGGACTTTCCCAGCCCATCGTTTGTCCGACTCCCGTAGCCAAAGAGCCCACAAAAGACGAGTGAGAGCTCGGCATTCCTCCGGTTGTTACCAAATACCGCAGATTAAACTTACGATTTTTGATTAATTCGATCGGCAATTTAATGATTTGAGCCGACAGACAAGCGATCAAAGCAACTATCAGTACATGATTGTTTAAAATGCCGCTGCAAATTTCCTGCATATTCTTTAGTATTTCTAGTTACTGCGGCTGGTAATAAAATCGGCGATTCCCAGCAACGGTTGGGCTTTACTCCCAAACACTGCCAATTGAGACTTAGCATCAGCAACAAGCTGCGAAGCTTGGCGCCGAGACTCATCAATTCCCCACAAACTAGGATAAGTCACTTTTCCTGCTTGAACATCTTTGCCAGCAGTTTTGCCCAGTTCTTCTTGAGTAGCAGTAATATCCAGAATGTCGTCAATTATCTGGAAAGCCAGCCCAATATTCTGAGCAAAATGAGACAAACGCTCCAAATCTGCTGCGGAGGCTCCACCCAAAATTCCCCCACAAACTACGCAGGATTCTAACAGCGCGCCGGTTTTGTGAGCGTGAATGTAATTCAATGTTTCCAGAGAAACATCTGTTTTTCCTTCCGATTCCAGGTCAACCACCTGACCGCCTACGAGTCCAGCAGCGCCGGATGCGCGCGCCAAATGGGCGATCGTCTGCAACACCTGTTGGGGGGGTACGTTCTGAGTTTGAGTAGCGATAAATTCAAAAGCATAGGTCAACAAACCATCGCCAGCCAAAATGGCGATATCTTCGCCGTAGACTTTGTGGTTTGTCAGTTTGCCGCGCCGGTAGTCGTCATTGTCCATTGCCGGCAAATCGTCGTGAATTAGCGACATTGTATGGATCATTTCCAAAGCGCAAGCTGTCGGAATTGCCATTGCAGCAGTGCCACCGACGAGTTCGCAACTAGCTAGACACAGGATCGGACGCAGCCGTTTACCTCCCGCTAGCAGCGAGTAGCGCATTGCTTCGTAAATTTTCTCTGGGTAGATGACCGGTAGTGCACTGTCGAGAGCTACATCGATCGCCTTTTTTTGCTCGACTAGATAAGTAGATAAGTCGAAAGCGGATTCCGGTTGGGACGAATCCATTTCTGTTGCTGCAAATACCATCCCTTGCTCTCTTGTACTGAATGTGACTGGGATACTTTGAGTTGTTCGGGTCGGATCACGCCGACTTTTGCGGCGGTGGTTGCCCGAAGTCTGAGCATCAATTAATTATTCTACGGGTGTTGTTGCACAGAAAATCTTTGAGTTTTGATAACTTTGTCAAATTAGCCGTCAATCTAAAATCTACAGTCTCAAATCTCAAATCCGCTGATTTGTCTGGCGACTTCCAAAAACCGCTGCACCGCCTCCGTGGGATGGCTACGCCAAATTAGGGCGATCGCCACCATGCAGGTTGATTCTGGCAAAGATTTGTAAACAACCCCGCTGCGCTGGAAATTTTGCATCGATGCCGGAACAATCGCCAACCCCATCTCGGCTGCTACCAAGCTGATAATTGTCTGCATTTGAATCGCTTCTTGACCCGCGATCGGGCTAAAACCTGCTTGCAGACAAAGACTGACGATCGCATCGTACAGTGCCGGAGCCTGGGAACGCGGAAATAAGATGAACGTTTCGGCAGAGAGCGATCGCAATTCCACAACAGCGCGTGAATCGGCCTTAGGATGCGTTTCTGGCAGCGCCACGATCAGAGGCTCTCGAAAAACGATTTCTGAATTTATGCCATCTTCTTCTACCGGAGGGCGCAGGAAGCCGATATCAATTCGTCCTTCCCGCAACCGCTGCAACTGTTCGTTTGTCGTCAGTTCGTGCAATTCGAGGCAGACTGCGGGATAGCGAGTGCGAAACGCCTGCAAGATGGCTGGAACTATATTGTGTGCGGCGGAGCTCACAAAGCCTACAGTCAGTTGGCCGAGTTCCCCGCGGCTTGTCTGTTTGCCGATTTGAATGGCCCGATCGACTTGTAGCAGAATTTTTTGCGCTTCCTCAAAAAAAACCTGTCCCGCAGCGGTTAGCTGCACCGTCCGCTTGGTGCGGCGAAACAGTTGAAAGCCCAACTCTGCCTCCAAATGCTGAATTTGTTGGCTTAGCGGAGGTTGAGCCATGTGCAATTTTTCCGCTGCGCGAGTGAAATTCAGTTCCTCTGCAACGGCAATAAAGTAACGCAAATGTCGCAGTTCCATACATCTTCAAGCATTAATACTTTAAAAGTATAAGTTATGAATTAAAAAGATATTGGACATTAATGATGGCATTTAATACAGTGATTAATAAGCGAAGTTGAGAATTAAACAATGGCTAATTTGGATATCAGCGCGGATTTTGGAAAATATTAAATTTTGTCCTATTGAGGGGGATGCAATTGGTTTGCTTGCTGGGAAATAATTCGATCGCAAACTGCGCGCTAGTCTCAGAAACCCGGTTTTTCGCTACACTCTTCAACCCGCGTACCATCCGGGTTTTGGTTGTATAGAAGCGGTTTCAACCTGTGTAATTTACAATTTGAGGAATTTCAAATGTCACAAGATTCTTGGAATACAGCTCTTTATGAGCAAAATCATGCTTTTGTTTGGGAGTACGGTGAATCGCTTTTGGATTTGCTCGCTCCGAAGGCTGGAGAACGGATTCTAGATTTGGGCTGCGGTACGGGACAGTTAACTGAAAAAATTGCTCAAAGTGGTGCTTTTGTTCAAGGTATTGATTCCTCTTTGTCTATGATTTCCACGGCTCAAGCAAATTATCCTCACATTAACTTTGCGGCTGCGGATGCGCGGGATTTTCAAGTGGAAGCTCCGTTAGATGCTGTGTTTTCTAATGCTGTTTTGCACTGGATTAAGCAGCCGGATACTGTGATTCATTGTGTGGAAAAAGCGCTGCGGCCGGGTGGGCGTTTTGTTGCTGAGTTTGGCGGTAAGGGGAATGTGGGGGCGATCGCCCGGGCGCTTTTGAGCGTTTTGTCGGAAATTGGCTGTTCGGAGCCTGAATCGCTTAATCCTTGGTATTTTCCTAGTATCGGCGAGTATGCTCTTCTGCTGGAAAACCAGGGTTTTGAGGTGAGTTATGCGGTTTTGTTCGATCGCCCAACTCCCCTAGAAGGTGGCAGCGCGGGTATGGTAAATTGGATTGAGATGTTTGCAGGCGGGTTTTGGTCGGGTTTGTCGCAGGAAGTGCGATCACACGCAATTCATCAAGTTGAAGAACGTTTGCGGCCCGCCCTTTACCGCGACGGTAATTGGATTGCAGATTATCGCCGACTTCGCGTTGTTGCTCTCAAACAATAGTCGGCGCAGCCACAATTAGCCTCTATGGTATTTAATAGACTTCTTGCCTAAATGCTCGCTCCTGCAACCGCAGATTTCAGAGAGATCAACACAAATAAACGCAGATAATTGCAGATAATTTGTGAGTGAGTGCAAGAGGTACAATTAATCGCATAATCGGCATGATGTAGGGTGCGGCCAGCGGGCGCACCTTACCGCTATAGGCGTATCAAACTATCTTTTTCTGATAACTCGAAACCGTATTTTTTAACAGCATAGCAACAGTCATTGGCCCGATTCCTCCCGGCACCGGGGTGATAAATCCGGCTACTGTTTTCACAGCATCAAAATTTACATCTCCGGCTAAACGGCTAGTACCATCTGGATTGACGACGCGGTTAATACCAACATCAATTACTACTGCTCCCGGTTTGACCATATTAGCTGTAATCATTTCTGTGCGGCCGACGGCGGCGATTAAAATATCGGCTTGGTTGGTAATCGATTCTAGGTTTTGTGATCGCGAATGAGCTACTGTCACTGTACAATCAGCTTCTAACAGCATCAGCGCCATCGGTTTACCTACCAAAATACTGCGTCCCAAAACAACAGCATTTTTTCCTTTCAAATCAATCTGGTATTCCTGCAATAACCGCATCACTCCGGCGGGAGTACAACTGCGCAAACCTTCTTCCCCGCGCACCAAGCGGCCTAAATTTACAGGGTGAAGTCCGTCAGCGTCTTTGTCGGGAGCAATTTGGTACAGCAGTGCAATTGCGTCTAAGTGTTCTGGTAGCGGAAGTTGTACTAAAATGCCATCTACTCGATCGTCCTCGTTGAGTGCATGAATTGCAAGTTCGAGTTCGGCTTGAGTAGCGTTTGCTGGGTAATGCTGACCAAAGGAAGCTATGCCAACTTTAGCGCAGGCTCGCTCTTTGTTACGCACGTAAGCCGCGCTGGCTGGGTTGTCCCCCACCATCAGCACCGCAAGTCCCGGAGGACGCCCAATCTGGGGCTGTAGGGCGCGGACTCGATCGCTCAGCTCGCTTTGAATCTTTGTCGCTAAAGCTTTTCCATCTAGTATTTGAGCAGTTTTGGCATCCATTGTAGACTCTAGGTTAGGGGCTGACGATTTTAGATTTTAGCTTAACCGCCGTCAAGGACTACACTAGAGAAATTTCTTACTTGCGATCGATTCTTGGGATTCTGTTAAAGTAAGTCGTATCTCAAATCTCAAATCAGTTGACCAATGACTACTGCAATTCAGCAAGTTTGGGTTCAAAGGTTCTCCATAGGCTCTTTATTGCTAATACTTACTACCGGTTTG
>JBDTEI010000369.1:0-7637 GCA_039922675.1 Microcoleus sp. | reverse complement strand
CTTAATTCTCCTGCCATTCTTGCATCGTTTGTGTAGGCGCGAATTCCATTCACCGTATTTTCTGAATTCTCTTTTCTTAATTCTCTTGCCATTCTTGCAGGGCGATCGCAATTCCCTGATCAAGTTTTGAGTTTTCAGTTATCAAGGTGCAGATCAGACGGCGGTTGAAACCGCGTCTACACAGACAAAACCCGCCGACGTGGGTTGAAGAGTGTCGGGTTGAAATTATGTTATTTTCTCTTAGTCCCTCTGAGTTCGGACATCGTTTGTGTAGGCGCGAATTCCATTCGCCGTATTTTCTTAATTCTCCTGCCATTCTTGCATCGTTTGTGTAGGCGCGAATTCCATTCACCGTATTTTCTGAATTCTCTTTTCTTAATTGTCCTGCCATTCTTGCAGGGCGATCGCAATTCCCTGATAAAGATCAGACGGCGGTTGAAACCGCGTCTACACATACAAAACCCGCCTCCGCGGGTTGAAGAGTGTCGGGTTGAAATTACGTTATTTTCTCTTAGTCGGCGTCCGGCGGACATCGTTTGTGTAGGCGCGGTTTCAACCGCCGTCTTTTCTTAATTGTCCTGCCATTCTTGCAGGGCGATCGCAATTCCCTGTTTTAATCTTGGTTCGAGATTCTCTTGCTTAACTAAACTTGCTAATTGCTGCCGAACCTCGCCCGCACCCAGCCGTTTGAGCGCTGCCGTGCAGTGCAGCCTGACGCTGTTATCGCCGTCTGCCAACAGTTGAATCAGCACATCTAGCGCTCTCATGTCTCCTAATTGTCCTAACGCTAAAGCTAAATATTGTTTGATTTGGGCAGACTGCACGGCGGGATGATTACTTTCCAGCAAATCGATCGCAATTTCCGCAGCTTTGGCTTTTAATTCCGGCTTTTCGACTCGCCCTAAAACAGTGACAATCTCTTGACAAACAGCAGGATTAATGTTATGAATTAATTGGTTTTGGTGAGCAATTGGTATTGAATTGTTATTTGTATTGTTATTTTTCAATGCCTCGCGTTCCAAACCAGCAGCCGATCGCCCGCTCAGAACAATTTGCAAATATTCTAAAGCGGCTGCGGTTTCGCTCCAGCCGAGGGCGCGCACAGTTTCGATTTGTAATTCAAGGGGAGTTGTGGGCGATCGCAGCAATTCAAATAAACTGTACGCCGCAGCATCGGTTTTCAATCGCCCAATTGCGATCGCCGCTTCCTGACAAACTTCTAAACGGATATCCGAAAGCAAAGGTTTCAGCAAGCTAACTAAATCTAATTCTGCATCTAAATAGGCGCGAACCCCGAGAGCTCGCACAGCTTCTTTTCTAACTGCTGTCGCCGGATCTTTGAGTGCTGCGATTAGTATCGGCGGGATGCGGGAGTCGTCGTGAAAGCTACTCAGAGCCTCGATTGCAGCCACCCGCACCGCAACTTGAGAGTCTGTGACTACGCTCAACAGCGGTGCTATAGTTTCGGTGCGCCGAATTTGGGCCAGCGCTGCTGTTGCAAACTGTCGCGAGTCTTCTTGCTGTAAGAGAGTTGCTAGGGATTCTATGGCTGTAGGGCCGAAATTTCCGAGGGTTTCCGCCGCGATTTGGCTCAATTCTGCGTCGGAATTTTCGATTAATTTTACTAAAGCTGCAATCACTTCCGGGCTATCGAACTTTCCCAGGATGCGGGCGGCAAACCACCGGGGCTCGGTGTCTGCGTCTTCGTCTTCGAGCAAGGCGATTAAAGGTGCGATCGCGCCATTTCCCAGATTGGGCAATACTTTAGCAATTTCCCAGCGGTCTTGAAAATCCCCACATTCTAAGGCTTGTATTGCTAAACTGACAGCCTGCTCTAAAATCTGTTCTTCCGGCTGCTGACTGCGGTTGGCTGTCACTTGCTGCAAGCATTCGACTAAAAGAGGCCAGTTTTGGCGATCGGCAGCGACTTGCGCCTGTTCTAAAATATTAGACATAATTTTAATTTAGCTTTGATCGAAAAGCGAGATTGTTTGCTGCTGGCCCAGAGCCGGAGGTATTTTTTAGCAATTTTTTGCTACGATTATCAATTATTTGAGATTAATGTCAATCTACCACAATCGGTAAAATCTAATTAAATCATTTGCTTGTTACCAGGAATAACCTGCTAACCTAGAGCCGGAGGCTCTGCCTCCTTTTATCTCACAAATTACAGCAGAGAGAAATGTAGCAGGTGCTTAAGTTATTAAGTTTTCGATCCTTAACTCATTAACCTGTACTGTTGTTAATTTGCAAAACTAAATTCGCAGTTGAGTAGAAGTTGAGTTAATTGCTGTGATTGCGAGCTAAAAATCAGAAAAATAAAGTCCGAACGATCAAACCAAACTACCATCAATAATCGCCTCCAGCGCCGTATTGCCACGCTTCAACCAATCGGTGAAAATAGTATTGCTGTTCCGGTGCTAAATTTTTAACCTGCGGTTCTACCGCTTTCCCCAAAGGCTGCAATCCCGTATAAATTCCTAAATTCACATAATGAACCATCCAATCGAGCAAATTAGCTATTCCCACCTGCGGGATAATTTTTATCACTAATCCGGGATGGCTAATTGCTGTTTTAAACAAAGTTTTTGACAAAGCCGGAAACAGCACAATATCCTGAAGAAACGGTTTGAGTACCGGTTCTCCCAACTCTTCCATTACCTGAAACACCGCAGCCAAAAGTTGATTGATTTGATTGGGGTCTAATTTCTGATTCATCGCAGCACTCATCGAACGCTGAAACAACCAGGTGACAGATAGATTGGGTTGATACGGTTGCAAAAGTGCGAGGGAATTATTGTCGAGACTTTCGCTTGTCAAAGCTTCGTCAATTCCGAGAGTCAAGCGTTTGAGGTGGCGCACCATTGCCCCAAAACCGCCGAAGCTGAGGGGCGATTGGCTACCGCTGCTATCTCCGACTGGAAGTATGCAATTCCAAGGCATTTTTAGAGGACTTTGGCGATAGCAGGGAAAGAATCCGTAGAGTGCTCTTTGAAATTTTAACTGTTCGAGTTCGATGTTTTGATATTCGGGAAGCAAGCGCAAATAGTCTTCATATAATGTTTCTAAACTGAATCTTTCTGTGTCAGCGTCTATGTAGGTAAATAAGTAAGTGGTGCGCCCGTCTCGGGCGGGAAATGCTTCCCAAAAGTATTGGCACTGATTTTGCATTGGGGTGAATGATGCAAATATATCGCCAGTCTCATTTTGGGGGTATCCTTGGGCACAACTGCCGACTACTAAACATACAGCGTCGGGTTTTTTGCCTTGTCTGGCTTGGCGCACAATGGGCGATAAATGTCCCATTGCATCTAATAATAATCGAGTTGCAAATAAATTGTTTTCTGTATTGTCAGATTCTACTAGAACTCCGTTGGGGTGAATTGTTGCTGTTTTAAATGGTGTGTTTTCAAATAGTTTTCCTCCCACTTGTAGAAATTTTTGTTTGAGGGTTTCGAGGAGGTAAACTGGGTCAATTCCGATGTTGAGTACGTCCCGCACCCAGATGTCTGGCGTGTTGGAAAAGCTGATGCGGGCTGGGTTGTATTCGGTGGCTATTGCTTTGTCTATTTCAGCAGCAGTCAGCAAGTTTAGTTCTAAGAATGCGTCTAATTCTTTGCGCGAAATGTTCCATTCTTGTTCGCGCCCTCGCAAAATGCCGCGTTCGAGTAAGGCTACTCGCCAACCCCGCACGGCTAAGGCTGTTCCGATTAAGATTCCTAGGGTTCCGCCGCTGATAACTATGTCGAAATCGAGGGTTTCTAGGGGTTGTTGACTGTGTTTGACGGCTTGGGGTGCTGGTGCGGTGTTTTGTTTGAGGTTTTCCCAGAGTCGATCGACCTTTCGCAGGCCTCCAAGGGCATCTCCCGGCACTTGGGAGAGGATTTTTTCGGTGAGGGACATCGGGTTTTAAGATTGAAGAGCGGTGGATTTTCTATAATTTAGCTTAGATCGACATTTCCGAGAGTTTCAGGGCTGATGTGGGGCGAACAACCCGGTTTCTAGGAGTTTTGGGCTTGGTAGCGATAAATCACGCCAGAAACCTGGTTTCTGATAAGTAGGGTGCGTCAGCTACGATTATTTTGGCGATAAACCAACAATCTCATGCTGACACAGGCCCAGAATTAAATCAAGGGTGCGTCAGCATGAGACTTTTTCGGCACGATTTTAAGATGTCAAAACTGACGCACCCGATTATTTTCGATCCGGTTTAATCAGGCGCGCTTAATTCTTCTACTCGCAGCCGATCGCACAAAATTGGCTCGCACGCCACACCACCAGTCTCTGCGCTTGTCCAAATTTCTAATTTAGCTTCCGGTACCGCTTCAAACAAAAACCGTTCTCCCGGAAACACCGTCCGCTCAAAATACCAATTAGGAATATTTGTAATTCGAGCAATTTGCACTTTGCTAGTATTGTTGAGATACCAACACAAAATGCGCATATTAGGTTCGGAAATCACCTCATTCATTGTCAAATTCATTTTTTTTACTTATTTGTGAAATTGGGCAATCTACATTGTGCAATCCATCGGCTGCTAGCCTGATATTAATATAGCATATTACAATAAAAAATAGACATAATTTGGGTCGATTAATAAATGCCTTTGGGGGAAATATTGCCGTTTTCTACCTGTTCCCAAGAAGGTGCAAAAGGCGGCATTGCTAAAGTGCAAGATTTCCATCCTCCCCTCACAGGTGCGCTCAACAATTGACAGTGACCAACCGATCCTCTTGGATATTTGTAGTGACCGCAAAAAGCGCATTTAGAAGCAGAAGTGGAGCGCCGATCGCTAGTTACAAGAATGGGTTCGCTGTGAATTTTGTTGCGTTCTAGAGTTAGAGTTTCCATTGATATCTTTTTTAAATCTTCACTCTCAAGTATGACAGCCGGATTTCAGTCGCTGCGTCTACCTCAAGGCTTAGTTGGATTTTAAGTTTTGTTTAGGGATCGATAAAAAACATATCTTTTTTGACGGGATCAAACTAGGGAGCAATTTATTTTCCTCAAACTAGAATTTGCAGGCCTGGCTCGATCGCCCTCGGCTTGTGTCTTAGGGAGTACAACCCAGACGCAAGCTAGTTATCCTGACCGAGCTGGCTGAACAAATCGGCTAAAATTGTATTGGAAAATAAAAAACCTTCTGGATCGCTCAACCTCAAATTTCCGGAAAGCGGCAGTTTTGCGCCTTCGCTTAAAGTTCCGTCAAGCGGATCTATCCCGTAGGGAATCGCCCGATCGGCTGTCACGATTTCCACCCATCTCAGCCGCCAGTAAGGTTGCAAACAATCCCAAATTCGATCGACTGTTTGCTGCGTAAACTGTTGAGTCAGCGCCGACAGGCTAACTCCTTCTGCTAAACGCAAACCTAGCATCAGCGTTTCTAACAAAATGTCATTTTCTGAGACTTGAAAATTTTGCTCGGTTTCTGGCTCGATATCTGGCTGAGTTTCCCCCTCCAGCTTTGCGGTAGCAGCAGAAATAACGGGAGAAAGATTTCGCACCCACTGATAATATTCTTGAGTTTTGCGAGGTCTTGTCAACCTCCGGCCTTGCACGTAACTCGCCGCCCCCATTCCCAAACCGTAATAAGGGCGATTTTCCCAATAAACGCGGTTGTGGCGACACTGATAACCGGGCTTAGCGTAATTAGAAATTTCGTAATGTTCGTAGCCAGCCCCAGTCAAAATTGAGCGCGCCAAACGGTACATTTCAGCAGCGGTTTCATCTGCTGGTAGTGGCTGCGCGCCTGCTTCAAAGTAGCGCCCGAAGGCCGTTCCAGGCTCAACAATTAAGTCGTAACTCGACAGGTGAGTCGGGCCAATTTCTACCGCCGATTTGAGGGAAGTTTCCCACTGTTCTAAAGTTTGGTGCGGCAGTCCCGAAATTAAATCTAAACTGAAATTGACAATCCCAGCCGATCGCACTATTTCTACTGCTTCAAAAATTTCTGCCACAGAGTGCGATCGCCCGCAAGCTTGCAGCAATTCATCCTGAAAAGCTTGCACTCCCAAACTAACTCGATTTACTCCCGCCGCTACATATCCCCGCAACTGTTCTAAAGTAAAAGTACCAGGGTCTATTTCTATAGAAATTTCCGCCCCAGCAGCAATCCCAAATTTGCCGTCTAGAGTCTCTAAAATATGGCTCAACTGACTGACAGAAAGCAGCGAAGGCGTGCCGCCACCAAAAAAAACTGTTTTCAGAGATGCGCCTAAATTTGGAGTTGTTTGAATTTCTTGACACAGTGCGGCAACGTATTGCACGATTGTGCCGGAATTTTCGCCATTTTTGCGATCGCCCACCACAAAAACCGGAAAATCGCAGTAGTAACAGCGGCGGCGACAAAAAGGTACGTGCAGGTAAGCCGAACTCGGAATGCCGGAATTTGCCGATCGCCCGCTTTTTTTGAATTCAAATGTTAAATAATCTGTAGTAGCGTTCATTACTCTCCAGCCACAATTGCCAGTTGAAATCTAAAGCTTTAATTAAAGCATCATGAATATATATGTATATTATGACAGTTTCTCAGCAATAACGGCCTGGGATCGATGGCTGGGAGCCCCGCAAGCTACGGCTATTTTAGTTGAAAATCCTATCGGTGGCGATCGGCAGAAATTCCCGCATAGCCGGACATCGGTGTATTGGCATCTGCTAGACTCCCCCGGCAGACCTCGCTAAATATGGCTTTTGCTCGATCGCGCATCCCCCTTCACGGTAGAGGCGCGAAATATAAGTTCATTAAAATTTATGAATCAAGATAGTGAGATCCGACCGCAACGTCGGAAAAAACTATCAGCACGGGAAAGATATAATGTAAATAAATTCATTAACCTAGAAAAAATGCTAGACGCAATCATAATTATCTCATTTATCATCGCAGGCGGAGGCATCGGCTATTACGGAGTCGAACTGCTACCAAACAACCTGCTGGAGCAAGTTACAAATATACAAGGTTTAAGTTCCGTACTAGGCTCGTTTGGAGCATTAATGGGCTTCGTGTTCGGATTAGTGGCTCAAACAACCTACCGGCGGGTAGAAAAGCAAGTCCGGGATATGCCGGTGGAGATGCTGCTGACGCGGGCGATCGGCTTAATCATCGGACTGCTAGTCGCGAATTTAATGCTGGCTCCGCTGTTCCTGCTGCCAATTCCCCGCGAATTCGGCTTCATCAAACCCCTAGTCGCAGTATTGGGAAGCGTCATGTTCGGCTTCACAGGGGTCAGCTTGACAGAAACCCACGGCCGCGCTTTCCTGCGCCTGATCAACCCCAAAAGCTTAGACACAGTGTTGGTAGCCGAAGGAACTTTCAAACCAGCTTCTGCCAAAGTAGTCGATACAAGCTGTATAATTGACGGCCGGATTGAAAACCTGCTCGAAACAGGCTTCCTCGAAGGTCAAATTATTATTCCGCAATTCGTACTCCAAGAACTGCAACTTGTAGCAGATTCCGCCAACGATCAAAAGCGAGTGCGCGGGCGTCGTGGCTTAGATGTACTCAACCGCATTAAAGAAACATATCCAGAACGGATTCAAATTCACTCGGCTGACTATGAAGATATTGCCACAGTCGATGCTAAATTAGTCCGCTTCGCTTTGGATATCGACGGCATTTTGCTCACCAACGATTACAACTT
>JBDTEI010000368.1:0-11351 GCA_039922675.1 Microcoleus sp. | reverse complement strand
TTGTCAGCCGCGAGAACGTCGTAAACATTCAGGGAAGTTGCCAAGATGACGTTGACTAATTCGATGTTGCGTCCTGACAAATAGACGTTAAGTTGCGGTTCTGGCAAGATTAACAGAACTTTTTTATCGGAGTCGATACCCCAACGGGCGATCGCGCTCAGCAGTTCTTTGCTTTTCGGTCTCGGAAATTGCTCTGCAAATTCTTCAACCACAATCATGTCTTCGGTACGACTGAAGAATGCTGTCCGCAGAGCGAGACGGCGTTCTTTTTTGTTCATTTTGACTTCAAAGTCTCTCGGCTTTGGCCCGAAGATAACACCGCCGCCCCGCCACAGTGGAGAACGGATAGAACCTGCTCTGGCTCGACCGGTGCCTTTTTGACGCCACGGTTTGCGGCCACCGCCTCTGACTTCCGCCCGAGTTTTGGTGCAAGCATTCCCTTGACGGGCGTTATTCATTTGCCGCGTCAATGCTCTGTGAACGACGTGAGACGCATTTTCTTCTTTGGCTACGCGCAGTTCTAAAGTTGTTTCTCCAACTTCTTCGCCTTGCCAATTTCGCACTACACAGTTAACCATATCTTTTGTCCTTTGTCTGTTGTTTGTTGTCTGTTTTTAGTGATCTGTTGTCTGTTTTTAGCTATCTGTTGTCTGTTGTCTGTTATTAGCTCTTAGTTTTCAGCTTTTAGTTTTCAGCTTTTAATTATTAGTTATTGCTGACTACTAACCGCCAATTACTAACCGCCAACTAATGACTACTGACTAATGACTACTGACTGCTGACTAACGTCCCACTTTTTTCTCAGGCACAACATTGACTAAGGCGCCAGCTTTGCCGGGAACTGCTCCCTTAATTAGCAACAAATTCTGCTCTGTATCCACCCGGACAATTGTTAGTTTGCGGACGGTAACTTGAACGTTGCCCATGCGTCCTGCCATTCTTTTACCGGGATAGACGCGCCCAGGAGTTGTTCCAGGCCCGATCGATCCAGGTTCGCGGTGATTTTTAGAACCGTGAGACATGGGGCCGCGTTTGAAGTTGTGGCGCTTTTGAAAGCCTGCAAAACCTTTACCGATGCTTGTACCGATGACATCTACTATTTGTCCCGGTGTAAAAGCATCTGCGTTTAGTTGTTGGCCTAATTCAAAGGAACTGGTGTCTTCCAAGCGGTATTCCTGCAAGTGGCGCAATGGATTCGCCCCCGACTTGGCAAGGTGTCCCAATTCTGGCTTGTTGAGAGCCTTGGGTTTTACTTCGTTGTATCCAATCTGAATGGCACCGTAGCCATCAGTTTGTTTCGTTTTGATTTGAGTTACTGTACAAGGCCCTGCTTGTATGACGGTGACGGGGATTGCTCTCCCTTCGGCGTCAAACACTTGAGTCATGCCTAGTTTAGTGCCAAGAATGCCTACAGACACGGATTTTTTTCCTTTTATTTACGCAAGAGGTTTCGGATTGCGAAATTTACGTCAATCCGCTTGCTCTTGTGCAGAAACACTTATTTCAGTGTTCCTGCAATTAACTGTTATCAACCAACAGCTTTCCTCGGTGTTTAAAATTTGAGTTTTAAATTTGGGAGCGAGCTTGTGGAAGTCTTGCAAGGGTTGAGATGCGCGGCTTTTTGCCTGTTCGATCTCCGAGTTTGATTTCGGTCTTGCTTAATTTGGGCTAGGACTTGAATAGTAAACTACTCAGTATCCTTTCACAGCACCAGTTAACAACATTACATGAACTGTTTGCTGTTTGTCAAGGCCTATCTTGATAACTTTTCGCCTCAGCTTTAGCATTTATAATATTTTCAGCTCGCGATCGTGCGATCGACCAAATTTAAAACAGCAGGCTAGACAAATTTATGGGACTGATTACAACTGGTGCGGATCTGATTCGGGATTTGGAAAAGTCGGGGTCGCTAGCCCTGTACGTTCCTTTAGAGGGAGGATTTGAGGGACGCTATCTGCGGAGGCTGAGGGCTGCGGGCTACGGTGCGTACACGATTACGGCGCGGGGTTTGGGCGATTTGGCTATGTATTTGACGGGGGTTCACGGGGTGCGGCCGCCACATTTGGGCAAGAAAACTATTGGCAACGAAGGGGCTGTGGGTTATACGTACTACGTCCCGCCGATGTTGAAAACTCAATTAGACAATTTGCCGCCGAAATCCAAAGGACTGGTGCTTTGGATTATAGAAGGGCAGGTTTTGTCGAGTCAGGAGATTGAGTATTTGACTGTTTTACCGACGCTAGAACCGCGAGTTAAAATAGCAGTAGAGATGGGTGGCGATCGAGCTTTTAGCTGGAAGCCGCTTAAAGATGCTTTAGTTGCAGCTTAAATCCAAGTAAGTAGGTAGGTGCAAATAAATTTGGGTATGTCACAGAATGTGTATTGCTATCACAACCGCTGCGATTGCTTCGTTTCACTCGCAATGACATACTTATATATTTCCCGGTCATCTACTTATTTGCGATCGCAAATTCACTGAAAAACGCAGCGAGCAACGAAAGCTCAACAGCTTCGGCTCGCTGGTTTTCTTCTTTTTTGGAAAAAATTTAATTAACAGGAAAATCTTATGCTTCAGAACCGCGATTATACAATCATCATTGACAAAAGCGGCAGTATGTACACCAAAGATCGGACTGGCGGTAAAAGTCGGTGGGCACTGATCCAAGAATCGACGATCGCCCTAGCGAATAAATGCGAAGAACTTGACCCAGACGGCATCACAGTTTATGTGTTTTCCGGTCGTTTCAAGCGCTACGACAACGTAACATCAGCTAAAGTCTTGCAAATATTCCAAGAAAACGAACCTTCGGGGAATACAAATTTAGCTGCGGTACTGCTAGACGCTCTAAACAGTTATTTTCAGCGCAAAGCATCCGGTAAGACTAAGCAAAATGGGGAAACAATATTAGTGGTGACGGACGGTGAACCGGACGATCGCAAAGAAGTGATGAAAACGATTATAGAGGCTTCGCGGAAGCTCGATCGAGATGAAGAGTTGGCAATTTCTTTCATTCAAGTAGGGAATGCGCCGGAAGCTACTAAATTTCTCAAGATATTGGATGACGAACTGCAAAGCGCTGGGGCTAAATTCGATATCGTTGATACTGTGACGATGGACGATCTTGAAGACATGACGCTGACGGAAGTATTGCTGAATGCAATAATTGATTGAAAAAGCGGGCAAATTTCGCGCGATTATATGTGTGGCTGGTTGCTGGACAGCATTTTTTAGAGGGTTTTAAGTTATGGAATCGATCGATCGCCTGTTAGCTGAACTTAAGGCAGAATATCAAGCATCTCAAAAACTTCGCGAGGTACAAAGTCAGCCATCGGTGGAAGCACAACCGCTTTCGCAACCAGCAGCAGTGCCGTCAAATCAAACATCGAAAACAACAGATATAAATTTGTATGCTGGTGCTTTAGAAAAGGATTTAGCTGAAATTAAGGCTGAATGCGAAGCACAAAATAAACATCAGGAAGTTGCTGCACGGGAACCGCTCAAGTCTCTGCACAAATCAGAAAATAAAGCTCAGGAAGTGACTGCACTAGCACCGCAACCCCTAGAAAAGATTGTGCAGTCAGAGTTAGACGTACAAACCCACAGGCAGAAGGTTAGACAAGCTCAAGTTTGGCTGAAAAATTTGGATAAGAATTCCGATGAGAGAGATTGGTTTGAGCAGTTTGCTTTTAAGTATAGTTCGAGGATAGATGCGGCGATCGACTATTTGCAAGCTGTGAATGAGTTTGATTGAAAAGCTTCGTAGTCATGGCTTCAGTGCTGATTTATGCGGACTTGCATTCCTCACTACGAACCAAATTGAAAAGGTTCGTAGTGAGGAATGCAAGTCCTGATTTATGCAGACTTGCATTCCTCACTACGAACCAAATAGTCGATCGTCTTTTGGAACAGATGTAGGATTCAGCAGAAATGAAGCTGCTGTTTTTGCTGTGATTTCAGATAGCTTAATTTGTTTGAACTCAACAATACCTTCAGCGATAAAAGAATCTCTCAACTCAGCTTTTTCTCCGCTGTTAAAAACTGTTTCATAAAATACTTCGCGAATCCCTGCGGAAATGATTAATTTCAGACAATAAATGCAGGGTTCTAAAGTCACGTAAATGCTAGATCCAGCCGTAGATATCCCGTGTTTGGCCGCTTTGGCGATCGCATTTGCTTCAGCGTGCACCGCCCGCGACGGCAAAATTTTGCTGGCGTCGCAACTGCTCAAACCGGGATAGCAGAAGCCTTGAGTCGTACAGTGTACCGAACCTGACGGCGAACCGTTGTAACCCGTGGCTAAAACTTGCCTGTCTTTAGCAATTACTGCGCCGACTGGAAAAGCCAGACAAGTCGATCGCGTAGCAGCTAATTTTGCTAACATTAAAAAGTATTCGTCCCAATTTGGTCTGTGAGGTGGTTCGTAGTTGTCTGGTGTATTGTTCATTTAAAATTTAGAATGAGAACTTGATCGCAACGAGAAATTTATTGTCAGAGTCCAGTTGATCCAAATCCCTTATCTCCCCTAGAACTCGAACTTAACATTTTAATTTCTTCAATCTCAACACGAATTACTGGCGCTATTACCATTTGAGCAATTTTCATGCCTCTTGTCACCTTAAATGAAATTTGACCGTGATTGATTAAGATTACTCCGATTTCGCCTCGATAGCCCTCATCTATTGTTCCTGGTGCATTGAGGACAGTGATTTTGTGATTGAGCGCTAAACCACTTCGGGGACGGATTTGAGCCTCCGTTTTTTCGGGTAATTCTATTGATATCCCTGTATGAATTAACTGGCTTTCTCCCGGATTAATTTCTAATTCATCTATAGAAAATAAGTCTAGTCCAGCATCAGATTCATGGGCGTATTGGGGAATTATGGCTGATTCATGGAGTTGCAGGATTTTTAATTTCATTTTGTTTGCTGTTTGCTTGATTTTAGTCAACGTGAGATTAGATTTTTTGAGATAGCCAACTTTTTACACACAAAGCTCAAGAAACCGGGTTTTTTAGAGATATTGAGAGTTTTTAGCTAATATTTGGTTAAAAAACCCGGTTTCTGGCCTACGCAATTAGCCAGAAAAGGTAATTACTTTACGGGGCTAGCCTTGCTTTTCCAAGACGAGTAGCTGTGTACCACTTAGCAATGCCCGGAGCCCAACTTTCAAAATGAGGCCACATCATTTCGCAAAGTTTTTGAATTTCAAGTTGAGCATTTTTCTTATTTCTCAAGTCGGAAAAATGCAGGAAAGACCTTAAATTGAAACTGACTACAAAATGCTGACGATAATCAAAGGGTAATTTACCTCTGGCGTGTTCCTCCGACATCCCACCATCGAAGTCAATTTTGTAACGTTTAGCAGCTTCTAGGCACCACTCTAAATCTTTTGCTCTTTGTTCAGGAGAATAGTAATATTTTTTGCCTTCGCGGTCAGTATAATAATCTACTGGACGCAGGTAAAAAATATCTTCGATATCTTTTTTGCCGATAGCGGCATCAAGAAATTGATTGCCCGTGTAGCGAAGAGAATTATGTACTACTAAACCATTAGCAACAAAGTTATGCCATTCACCATCCACTTCTAAGTCATAAGTCATTTGTTGACCAACATATTCAACACTCTTGACTTTTACGGCATGAGACTGCAATTTTCTCCCCTTGGACTTTGGCTTAACTTCCCAATCTTGAGGATCTAAAATTGGTGAATAAGCTGTGTAAAATTCAATATTGGGAGAGCAGTTAGATAAGTCGGCAATTTCTTTGATGGTCAATCCTTGAGCAATTTTGGTTTCAAGCCATGACTTGTCTGTGTAAATCCTATCATCTGTTACCGACACGCCATTACACATAACATGGGAATTTTGGTTAATGCGAACCACTTTTCCGTCTGCCTGGGTTATTAACCCAACCGCATCTTTCATTGTTTGCCAACCGTCGGGGGTAAATAAACGGTGATTAGCGGTACATTCTAAAGTTTTGCCGTCTTCCAATGTTACTTTATAAACCGGCTGAATACCGCTGCACATTACCTCTTTGATATGACCTACTTCAAACAAGCCAGTTTGTTCATTTAAAACTCGTAAGCGCATTTTACGGATTCTTTGTTTACAGTCACGACGATATTCGCCTGGTGGCTCACCATTTCGACCTCGAATAGACCGAGAACGAATCGCTTTTTCCCCATTAGTCCAAAGGTCATATAGTTCTCCTATTGTTTTGCTCAAATTTTTCTTGCCAGCACTTCCCTCGCAATCAACAAAAGTGATTAAGGTATCAGCAGCAAGACATTGAACATCAAATGATACTCCTACACGATGAGTCCTCGCCTGCTGCATGACACTGTGAGGAAAATAGCCGCAATTAAAAATAATTTGGGGATGTTCTAAGGGGCCGTAATGCCCACGATCGCCCGCCAAGAGTCGCTTAACAATTATTTCGCCACATTCTGCCTCAGAAGGCCACGAATCCCGCTCGTCAAATACAAAGTTCTCAGTATAGTCTTGATGGAGTGCAGCATAAACTACTTGCTGAGGATTTGGTGTTTGAGAAATAACTTCTACTCTGAATCTCTCCATGATATTTTATGTGTGTTCCCAACAGTAGTTTGAAATTGCAACATCCTAGATTGTTTCATATAATAGCATTTATGGCAAGTTATTTTTATGCTAATAATTCGTTAATGTAGCTAATTTTTGGGTTACTCGCAGTATAGCTTGGGAATATGGGGCTTCGGAAGATGTGCCGATCGCCCTAGCAGGTGACAAGGGTGCATCGCACTATAACAAAAAGCATTTTTTGTTGTAGTTATAGTAATATTGCTGTGGATAGGTTCTAATGTCTCAAATTTTGTTTGAGCGGAATTTTAATTATAAATTCCGTGCCTTCTCCAGATTGTGAATTGCAACTTAAATTACCCTGATTGACCATACTGGGATTTTTAGGTTAACAACAGTTGAGTTTGTGTGGGGCCCGATCGCCTTTGGGAACATCACCAATCATCTGTATGCTGCCTCAACACAGCTCGTTTTTTGCAAGTCTTTTACAGCGATCGCCTTCACCGGAATTGAAATCACAAACTCTGTACCTTCACCTAAATTTGAGTTGACTTCTAAAGTTCCAGAGTGTTTCTGGACTACGATTTGACGGGCGATCGCCAATCCTAGCCCTGTTCCTTGCCCCACGGCTTTGGTTGTAAACAGATGATCAAAAATTTTTTGCTTCACATCAGGAGTCATGCCAATCCCATTATCTTGAATTCGGATCGCCACCCGATCTTCCGACAATTGGGTTTTGACAGTAATCTGGTTGCGGTTGGCTTTGATCTGAGCAAAACTGCGTCCTTGATTTGATTCCTCAACGGCATCGATCGCATTTGCCAACAGATTCATAAATACCTGATTCAACTGTCCCGCAAAGCATTCTACTTTTGGTAAATCACCATAGTCTGTGATGACTTTAATTTCCGGGCGAGATTCATTGGCTTTGAGGCGATGCTTGAGAATCAAGAGCGTGCTGTCAATGCCCTCGTGGATATCGAAAGGAATAGGGCGATCGCAATCAGAACGCGAGAAGGTTCTTAAACTGGTGCTGATCGTGCAAATACGAGCGACTCCTTGTTCCATAGAATCAAGCAACTTAGGTAAATCCTCTTGCAAGTATTCCAAGTCTATTTCCTCCACTACTTCCTGTAGTGTGGCACTCGGATGAGGTAGCTCTTGCTGGTATAAATCTAGCAGTTGAAATAAATCTTTAATATAGTCTTTAGCTGGTTTCAGATTTCCAACAATAAAGGCGAGCGGGTTATTAATTTCGTGCGCGACACCAGCCACTAAATTACCCAAAACAGACATTTTTTCGCTGTTAACTAACTGAATCTGAGATTGTTGGAGTTGTGTGAGTGCGGCTTCTAAATCAGCGGTTTTTTCAGCTACAAGCTGTTCTAAATTTTTGGTTAACTGCCGTAGCTGCAAATGAGTTTTAACCCGTGCTAGCACCTCAATTTCTTGAAAGGGTTTAGTGATGTAGTCCACAGCACCTAATGCAAATCCTTTCAACTTACTGTCAGCATCGGAGAGAGCCGTCATAAAAATGATAGGAATGCTGGCTGTTGCGGGATCTGCCTTCAGACGCTGGCAGGTTTCAAAGCCGTCAATTCCTGGCATTTGAACATCAAGCAAGATCAAATCGGGAGGATAAGCTCGGACTCGCTTCAAAGCGCGATCGCCATCGATCGCGGTTGCTACTTCATATCCCGCATCACTCAAGGTTTCACAAACTACTTCTAAGTTCGCAGGGGTATCATCCACCACCAGAATTAATTCTGGACTAGACATCTGTTTTCTCCTCTGTCAGGTATTGTTTCAGCAATTCTTCAATTTCTTCGGCTTTAAATTGCTTGGCAAGTTTCAGAATTTGTGAGGTAAAACCAGCGTAGCGAGGGTTAGATTGAGCAAGATGCTCTGTGTGTTCTCGCAGCCGTTTTAAATTGCCTGTGTTTGCCAAATTTAGTAATTTTTGTAATTCTACAATATCAGGAATTATTATTTCTGGCTCTTCTGAAATAGTTATTAAAGTTGATGGTTCAGACTCGTTAGAGGCTTTAATTTCATATTTCCACTTTAATTCTAAATGAGTGGCTAAAAGGTTAAATAATTCACTGACATTCACTGGTTTGTCGAGAAAATCATTTCCCCCTGCATCTAAACTCATCTGTCGGTCGGCTTGTGCCACAGATGCAGAAGACACAATAATCTTCTGGTGTTGCAAATTATTTTCACTGCGAATTTTTTCGAGCAGTTCAAAGCCGTTCATGACTGGCATCATCAAGTCTGTAATCACTAAGTCAGGTTGAGACTGTCGCAGTTGTTTCAATGCTTCAAGTCCATTTTCTGCCTCAGTCAGCAGGAATCCGAGTGGCTCTAGCAAGTTCACGAGAACGGCTCGATTTTCCCAACGATCGTCTACTACCAGAATACTGCGTCGTTCTCCTTCATAACCAATAATTTGTTTTCCAGTTGCGATCGAGTTTTGCTGTGCCCAATCGGTAGCGATCGCCAGTTCCACCTCAAAAAAGAAATTACTACCGACTTCGGGTTGGCTTTTAACTTGGATTTGTCCGTTCATGAGTTGGACAATTCTTTGACTGATCGCCAGTCCTAAACCCGTACCCTCAGATTGACGCTGGCGATCGCCCACTTGTTCAAAAGCCTGGAAAATTTTATCCAATTGATCAGGTGCAATTCCCAAGCCGGTATCTTCGACATAAAATTCGATTCTGGGAGCGGACGGATTGGCATGATTCTCAACGACGTTAACCTTAAGTTTAACATAACCTTTGTCGGTAAATTTAATCGCATTTCCTAGCAAGTTGAGCAATACTTGACGCAGCCGTTTTGCATCAACAAACATCCCTTCAGGTAACTGGGGATCGGAATCGTAAACGAAATTAATGCCTTTTTGGTCAGCACGAATGCGGCAGATTTCAGCGACACCTTGGAGGAATGAGGGAAAGTGAATCGCTTTAGGTGTAAGTTCTAGTTTGCCCGCTTCAATTTTGGACAAGTCCAACACATCTTCGATCAGCCCCAGCAAATGATTTCCGCACTGGTGCATGATTTCTACCCCATGACGCTCTTTCGCTGGCAACGCGGTGCTGCGTTGGAGGATTTGAGCGTAGCCCAAAATACCGTTGAGGGGAGTGCGGAGTTCGTGGCTCATGTTGGCAAGAAATTCACTCTTTGCTTTGTTGGCATTGTCTGCTACTTGTTTTGCAGACTGGAGTTCGGCGGTTCGTTGTTCAACTCGCTGTTCTAGCTGTTGGTTAGTTTGCTCTAGGGCGGTGAAGGAATCGCGCAATTGCTGCGCCATGCGGTTAAAGGATTGAGCAAGTAAATCGAGTTCTTTAACGGCAGAGGCTGCGACGTTTTGGTCGAGTTTTCCTTCGGCGATCGCCGACGAAGCCTTACCGATCTGCAAAATTGGTCTAGCAATCCAGCGCGAGGTGTAGATACCTAAAACCGTAGCCAATCCTAATGCGCCCAAACACAGCAAAATCGTGTTGACTGTGTTGGCATTAATTCGTCCCATAAAATCTGATTCGGGCATGGCGACGACTACCAGCCAGTCCAATCCCCATTCATCCTGCCAGGGAGTTACTTGAACAAACTCCCGCTGACTCTGGAGCTGAAAGTCTAGCTGCTGAAGAGTTTGAATGCTTTTCAGATCGCCGAAGCGATCGCCTAGATGCTTGGACGTGGCTTGAATTAAAGCGTCCTGACTCTCAAAACCTCGCAGTCGCTGAGGTTTGCCGTTTGTCACCGAAAATACGGGCGCATCGCTAGAGGTGGCGACGAGAAATCCGTTGCGTTCGAGAATGAACACTTTGCTGGATTTACTAACCTTAATTTCACGTAAAAAGTCACTAATTTGTGAAAGGCGCTGCTCCACTCCCACACTGCCGATCAACTGATTATTCTTGTCATAAATGGGGCGACTCGTGGCGATCGACAACGGGTAGTTATTAGTCTCCCATTGATAGATCTCGCTCCACCCAGGCTTGCCGGTTTCGACACCTTTGGCGTACCAGCCTTCCTTCTGGAACTGATACGCTTTGGTGGTTTCAAACATTTTAGTTGGCTGGCTTCGGTCATTCGTCATGTAGTTGTACAAATCAGGATTGCCGTAGCGCTTAGGTAAAACCAGGCTAATATCAGGATTGCCGTGGTTGAGAATGGTTGACTCGCGGTAATATCCCGATGCGATAAAGTCTCCCGTTTTAGAGCCGTAGAGGATATAGCCAACGTTGTAGGTTTTTACCTGCTTTGCAAAGAATTGAGCGAGGCGATCGGCATCCTGTAAGTTCAACAATCCCAGGTCAATTTGCTCGCCGTTAATTTGGGTCAAATAGCGGGTTGCAGCGGCATAGCTGTCGAGGTGCTGATCCACACGGTTACTCACCTCCCTTTGCAACTTAGTCGCTAGTTCATTCACTGCTATTTGTCCGTTTCGCAGCGACAGATACCCTGTCAATCCTACCACCGCGAAGATTTGCACGACGAAGGGAACAACCATACAGGTTCGCAGGGAAACCTTTCTAAAGGCTTGAGTAGCAATTGGGGACTTAGACAGCATAATTTTCCAAAGAGTAAATATTATATATAGCCTTTCAAGCGAAAGATCAGGTACGCTTCCGGCTTAGGGCTATGGGCATGGGGAATGGGGCATGGGGCATGGGGCTATGGGCATACCTCACTTTTTTGAGAACCGTCCTGAAAGACTCCCGTTAAGTGGGCGACTCTGTTTGGAAACGCTTCAAAGGTGGCAAAGGCGGTTCTCTCTGGTATTATCGT
>JBDTEI010000367.1:0-3216 GCA_039922675.1 Microcoleus sp. | reverse complement strand
CAGTGGGAAGAAGCAAAACAAGTGCAATCCTATCGCGGAGATACGCTAGATGCAGAAGGATTTATCCACTGTTCGACTTTGCCGCAAGTTCTGAAATCTGCTAATAAATTTTTTGTGGGACAAACAGGATTGCTGCTGCTGTCGATTGACTCGGAAAAAGTAGAATCTGAACTTAAGTATGAATTTGCGGCCGGTGAGAATTACCCGCACATTTACGGGCCGCTGAATGTGGATGCAGTGTTGCAAGTTTTTGAGTTGGAAGCGGGTGCAGATGGTAAGTTTCAATTGCCGGTAGAATTAACAGTAAGTATAAATAAGCCTATTACATAAGTCTTTGATTGATCGATCTACCGCAGATTTAAAGCAGATCAACGCAGATTAACGCAGATTAATGTAGACGCATTTATAGATTGTCGTGGGGGCGGGTTTATAGATATTTGGGATGTGAATTACAGATGGTTTGTGAACCCGCCCCTACCAATAATTTTATTGTGATAGTTGCCAAATATTAATCAACCTCAACAAAATCAGCAGCCAGTTTCAGCGCATCTTCGCGAGTCGCAATTCTCCCTTCCACCCGCGCTAATTGTATCTCCATTAATAATTGACCGATGCGCGGACTTCTGGGTAAATTTAAATATTCCATTAACTCATTGCCGCTAACTAATTGTGTCGGATGAGCAACAAGATCATCAGGATCGAGATAGCGCTTAATTAACAGCGAAATCTCCTCAACCGCAACTCCCGCAGCTACGGCTAAAACTGCTAAAACCGGAAATACTATTCCGACATCCCGAAACAAAAAATACTGGTCTCGCAAAGACATTTCCGCAATCGGTTCTGCTGGCAATTTCGGCAAGTATTTCAAAAGCTCGATCGCACTTTTAATCTCTGCATTGCTGTACTTCAACCGCAGCAACTCAGTTTCAGCGATTGTTGGGTCAGAATTTGCCAAAATAGCTAACTTCCCGATCGCCAACAATGGTGTTTTAATTGTATCGCGAATCGATCGCCCAAACTCTCTCTCCAACTCCGGGTAAATTGCAGCCAAATCAGCAGCACACGAGTCAATTTTTGTCAAGATATCGAAACGGTCGATCGCACTTTCAAACCAAATCGAAAACAACCCGTCTTCGCAACCCCTACAAATCCAAGGAATACCGTTATTATTGCTCAACAAATAACCCAATTCCGTCCGCACCCGTTCCACCGCCACGCGACTCAACAACGGCGCTAATTCTCGAATCGCAGATTGTGTTTCTGGTTCGATCGCAAAACCCAACTGTGCCGCTTGGCGGTAAGCTCTTAATAGCCTCAGCGGATCGTCTTCTAAATTCGATCGCGAAATCATCCGCAGCAAACCCAAGCGCAAATCAGCTTGACCGTCCAAAGGATCGATGATTTCTCCCGTAAAAGGATTGCAGGCGATCGCATTTATCCGAAAATCCCGGCGCAGCAAATCCCCCTCCAGAGTCCCGCCGAAAGCCTCCGCAAAATCCACCGTACCGCCCGCAAACACCACCCGTGCAATCTGTCGTTCCGCATCCAACAAGACAAATCCGGCTTTTGTGCGATCGGCAATTTTACGAGCAGTCTTCACCGCCCGTGTTAGCATAACGAAATCTAAATCAAAATAGTGCGATCGACGCCCTAGCAGCGCATCCCGCACCGCGCCGCCAACCAAATAAACAGGCGGTGTCAGCAGTTCCCAATCAAACGGCCAAGTCTCAGGAGATAACGCAGGTGGCAAATTCATCGGCATCGCAACAAAAATCTACTTTCCTTACAAACAATTAAACTCTTGCTACGCTAGATTAACAGAAAGCTCGAAATTCACCAATCTTTTTGAAATGCACAGAGGATATCAAGAATGTGTATTTGTATTAACTGCCACTATGTAGACCGCTGCTTCACCTACCACGCCGTAGAAGGACAGCACGAACAGCCTCACCTCACCGAAACACCCGATTTCGACCCCGTAGAACCTACCATCAACGTCAACATCCGCCCCCGCCAAGACGAAATTGAAATGGAATGGGATGTAGTCGGGTGTCAAAGTTTCAAGCAAGAGAACGGTAAATGGGCAAAATTGCGCCCGGGCGAACTCGTACCGACTTGATTAAGAAGGAAGAAGGAAGAGGTAAGAAGGAAGAGGGAAGAAGGAAAAAAATAAAACGCACTGCTTTTCTTGTTTCTTCTTTCCCACCAATTCCCACCAATTCCCCAATTCCCCATTACCAATTCCCAAATCTAAAATCTAAAATCTAAAATTCCCAATTCCCCCTTACGAATTCCCCATTCCTAAATCTAAAATCTAAAATCTAAAATCTAAAATCTAAAATCTAAAATCCAATGTCCTATTGCTTAAACCCAACTTGTCAGAATCCGCAAAACCCCGGTGATGCAGAATTGTGCCAAAGTTGCGGCTCAAAATTGTTGTTAAGTAACGCACAATCGCCATCAGCATCTCGCTACCGTACCATAAAGCCGATCGCACAAGGAGGCTTTGGCAGAACTTTCCTAGCAATTGACGAAACCAAACCCCCAATTTTTTCGCAGTGCGTCATCAAGCAATCTTTCCCGCAAAACACCGCCGCCGAAAAAGCCGCCCAACTATTTCATCAAGAAGCAGCCCAGCTACAAACCTTGGGGAAACATCCCCAAATTCCCGAATTAATCGCGCATCTTGAACAAGACGGGAGAAAATATTTAGTACAAGAATTTATAGACGGCAAAAATTTAGCCCAAGAATTAGAACAAAAAGGAGCATTCACCGAAAATCAAATTCGGCAAATCCTCAACGATTTATTACCAGTCCTCCACTTCGTCCACAAATCCAAAGTCATTCACCGCGATATCAAACCCGAAAATATCATTCGCCGCCGCCTATCTCCAGCCCCTTTACCCGCCTTAGAAAATTCCTATCAACCCTCTCCATTCCAAAAAGATATTGTTTTAGTAGACTTTGGTGCAGCAAAGAAAGTAACAGCAACCGGCTTGCCGCAAACTGGTACAATTATCGGCAGTGCTGCTTATACAGCCCCAGAACAATTGATGGGAAAAGCAGTTTTTGCCAGCGATATCTACAGTTTGGGCGTTACTTGCATTCACTTGCTGACTCACATTCCTCCCTTCGATTTGTTTGACAGCGCCGAGGATGCTTGGGCTTGGCGAAATTATTTGAAGAGTGCTGTTAGCGACGATTTCGGCCGCATC
>JBDTEI010000366.1:0-2676 GCA_039922675.1 Microcoleus sp. | reverse complement strand
GAAGCCCTACAAGCCGACTTAGAAGACAAACGCACCGCCCTCCAAACCGCCCAAATCCAAGCCAAATTAGCCTCAGAAACCCTCGATGTCACCATGCCGGGGATTTTCAGTCCCCAAGGCCACATACACCCCTTAAACGCCGTCATAGACCGCGCTCTCGATATCTTTGTCGGCCTCGGCTACACCGTCGCCAACGGCCCGGAAATGGAAACAGATTATTACAACTTCGAGGCGCTGAACACTCCGCCCGACCACCCGGCACGGGATATGCAAGATACATTTTATCTACCAGGAGGCGACTTGCTGCGGACTCAGACATCATCGGTGCAAATTCGCTACATGGAACAGCACAAACCGCCGATTCGGATTGTCTCTCCCGGCCGCGTTTACCGCCGCGATACTGTCGATGCTACTCACGCGGCAGTCTTCCACCAAATCGAACTTTTAGCAATTGGTGAAAATCTGACATTTACTGACTTGAAAGGCACAATTAAAGAATTTTTGCGGCAAATGTTCGGGCAAGATTTGCCGATCCGTTTCCGCACGAGCTACTTTCCATTTACAGAACCTTCTGCTGAAGTTGATTTGCAGTGGAACGGCAAATGGCTGGAAGTTTTGGGCTGCGGCTCCGTCGATCCGAACGTTCTTAAAGGAGTCGGTTTAGACCCAGAAAAGTATACTGGATTTGCGGCTGGTTTTGGGGTTGAGCGGTTCGCAATGGTACTTTATGAAATCGACGATATTCGCCGGGTTTATGCGAGCGATTTGCGCTTTTTGCGGCAATTTTAAGGAATTGCTTGCGGTGTAGATGTTTTGGTCAATCTCGATGATCGATGCTTTTAGTTGCGATCGAGCAGACAAGGGCGAAAAAAACATAAGATATTAGACTTGAATTGCATTTATTCGCTCTCCAATCTTGTCTAATATCTGCGTTGGATCTGCGTTGCATCTGTCTTGAAGGAGCGGTTGACCTATCAATCCAAGATTTATGCAACAAGTCTATTCTAGGGCTGGCGATCGCAAGTAGCCCTTGCTTTTAGACATTTTTTCATGTCAAAACCCAGCCCCCCACATCAGTTTATTTCTGTCTGATTTATTGTCTACTGACCAAAAGCACCCTTGATGCTGTCAACAGCGCGCTCCACAGCATTCTTTGTGTTATCTACTGCTTTCTGAGTGCGAGCAGAATCTTCCCCTGCTCTTTTCTCAATTGTAGCGGCATCTTTCTTAGCTTTGCGCTCGACCAAACTACCATCATCCGATGCTCGATCGACTTTAGCAGCATTTGTCTTGGCAGTTTGCTTAACCTTATCTTCTGTATCTCGGATGAAATTCTTGGCTCGTCCAGCATCTTTACTGGCTTTGTCTTGAACCTGATCGCCCAAATCTGCTGCTGCGATCGAGTTTACAGCAGGAGAGGCCATAGCTGCGGTGTTCGAGAAAAACGCACCCTGCCATACAAAGGCCATCGCTGACACGCAAAGCACAGTTGCAGCCAGATAGCGCCCTACCGTCGAAAGCCGTTTGGTAAAATAATTCAGTTTCATAAAATACAAAATTGAGAAATGACACTCTATTTTTACTCGATTTGTGCGATCGGCTAAACCATTCTCTAGATAGAGGTTATCCAGCGAGGAGCTATTAAAAAAGATCTGTCTTTTGATAGATTGAGGCAAAAAAACCTGAGTTAATTTGAGATTTTACATTTTCCATTTTTAGATTTGAGATTTGACTCCACAGCCGCGATGTGGGGGCTTTAACTTGAGTAAATTGTCACCATGAAATTTACGGGAGGAAGCGAATTTTTCAATTGAGTGCGAAATTCACAAAAAAGCAAAAACCTCGCATTTTCCAAGTTGACGTTGATGTCGGGAGCGCTGGCTTTCAAGAGAATATGTTGAAACTATAATTTTAAGTAAGGTTCGATCGACTGTCACGCATTTAAACTATTGACTGTTGACTCTCCCACTCTCCCCACTCTCCCATCCCCCGATCTACCATAACCAGCAATTTACAGGCGTAGCAGCTTAATTTATCCTCGCTTAAATCTCAGAAATTATTAAATTATATAAAGAAAGCTTGACTTATAGGCACAAAGAAGTTATGAGAAGCTTTTTCTAAAAGACAAATAGATTTTTTTGCTATATTGACCTGCAATAAAGATAATGGTTTTGATTAGATGAGGAGTTGAACGGATGAAAAACTTGAATTGCTGGAACAAACCCGCTGCATTGCTGGGCGCGATCGCGATCGTAGCCGGAAGTGTTGCCCATGCAAATGCGATCGGTATTACCACTCAACCAACATCCACTACCAGTCAGGATGCCGAAAAAATTTCCTTTGAAGACAGCGCCACCTTTCAAATAGCCCAAGCTGACACCCTGTGCCGCAAAGTCACTCCCAAAGAAGGTTTGACTGTTCGCCAGAACCCAGACCCCAAATCCCCGAGAGTTGGCGGTGTAGCACTGAATACTCAAGTAACGCTGTTCAAAGGCGCTACTTCTGTTAAAGCCTCCGACGGCCGCCTCTGGATTCAAATTACCGCTCCCGTCAAAGGGTATGTGGCTAGCGGATATCCCAAGGACGAAAGTAATTTAGTTTCGTGCACAATTAGTCAAGCTCCTTCCCCAAGTCCGGCACCAGCACCGACCCCGACCCCGGCAGCGACACCCCGTC
>JBDTEI010000365.1:0-12821 GCA_039922675.1 Microcoleus sp. | reverse complement strand
CAAAATATTGTTCGAGGGTTTGTCGGTGCGGGCCGTCTCCCACTAGGGCGAGGCGGGCGTCGGGAATGGCTGCGAGGACTGGTTTGATGCGTTCGATTTCTTTTTCGGCACCGAGGCGGCCGACGTACAGCAGCAGAGGACTATCGGGGTTATTTTCAGAAAGGCGCGATCGCATTTCTCGACTCGCCAATTCGGGAACAAACATTTCAGTATCCACGCCGCGCTGCCACAAGTCTACCCGCTCAATGCCGTGAGTTCTCAATTCCTCGACCATTGCTGTGGAAGTACACAGATTCAATTCAGCTTGATTGTGAGCTCCTTTCAGCAATTCCCACAGCAAAGGTTCGAGCATTCCAAAACCGTAATGGTGCAAATATTTAGGTAAATGCGTGTGGTAAGAAGCCAAAATCGGAATATTAAACTTTTTCCCGTAATATATACCGCCCAATCCCAAAATGGCGGGATTGACAACATGAATAATATCCGGTTGAAACTGCTGTAATTGTTGACCAATCGCCGGACTCGGAAGTGCCATTTTCAGTTCCGGGTACATCGGCAAAGGCAAACCCTCAACACCGTATACTCGCGCGCCTTTGTATTCTGTAATCCCGTAATCTGGAGAAAAAATCAGAACTTGTTCGCCCGATCGCTGCAAGTGATCTACAGTGTGAATCAGGCGAGTGACAATGCCGTCTATTTTCGGCCAAAATGTTTCAGTGAACAGAGCAATTTTCATAAAACGAAGGAAGAAGGAAGAAGGAAGAAGGAAGAAGGAAGAAGGAAGAGGGAAGAAGGAAGAAGGAAGAGGGAAAAAGGAAGAAGGTTGTAGTTATTCTTTATATATTATTGTTTAGGAAATCTATATTCCTTGTCTTTGGCAAATCTCGCGGTTAGTAACAGGATTCACTGTTTAATTAAGTTAAGTGCGATCGAGAGGTTTCTGGGGCAAAATGCAAATTCCCTGAATACCAATTGATACAATTATTCCACCTAAAAGCAATCCCACACCTTCAGCAAAGCAGTTAATTCGGTGAATTTCCTGTGCAGTTTTGGCGATTAAGATTTCCTTTTCCGCAGCATTCGGCGATTCGCTAACACGGCGGTAATTTTGATAACTCGCCGTCAGTGCAGCCCATTCCGGTATTAAATAATAAGCAGAAACTGCACTTGCACAAAATCCGGGCAGAACAACTAAAAGCAACAAAATGAGAATTCGACTTTTCACGGTATAGAAGGAAGAAGTTCTGCAACGGATTTTGTAACGGATGTAACGGATGGAAGAAGGAAGGAAGAAGGAAGAAGGAAGAAGGAAGAAGGAAAAAGGAAGAAAAAATTGACCGCTTATGTTTCAGCAATTAAGAACGTCATAACCATCGGGCGCGGTTGCTATATTTATTCCCAAACAAGCTAGCAGTTCTTCTCTTCCCTTCTTTTCTCTTACTTCGCGCCTTTTGCGCCTAAGCGCTTCGCGCAGGCTACGCCAACGCGGTTCGTTTGAAAAATGGCGTTGCATATTTGCGGGATGATTTGGAATTTTATCAAAGCTGAAAATCATTATTTCTGGGGCGGCGTCGAAGCCCACCCCACAAGATTCATGCCAGAATTATGCAATGCCAAAACTCTCTCCCCGCAGCTAGCCAGCCAAATTTACCTGTGCCAAGAAACCTTCGGTAAAATCTGGTTTTTATCGACGCGGTGCTGATATTTTGTAGCAAAATTCAACAAAGAATCGAGTAGAGAATCTGAGAGATAGTGCGGCTCCAAACCTAGGTCTAGCAAACTGGTGTTTTTGGCATTGAAATAATGTTCTTCTTTCTCGACTCTGGGATTTTCGAGATGGTTGATTTCTACTTTTAATCCCATTGCCGTGCCTGCTTTTTGCACCAATGAGGCTAAGTCGCCGACGCTGAATTGTTCGGTGAATTGGTTGAAGACGCGGAATTCTCCGGCGGCGGCGGGGTTGGCGATCGCCAATTCGACGCACCGCACGGTATCCCGAATGTCTAGGAAGGTGCGGGTTTGTCCGCCTGTACCGTAAACTGTCAGGGGATGACCGATCGCAGCTTGGACGCAAAATCTGTTCAATGCCGTACCGAATACTCCGTCGTAATCCAAACGGTTGATTAACAGTTCGTCCATGCCGGTTTCTTCTGTGAGTACGCCGTAGACTACGCCCTGATTTAAGTCGGTGGCCCTCAAACCCCAGATTTTGCACGCAAAATGGATGTTGTGGGAGTCGTGGACTTTTGACAGGTGATAGAAACTGCCCGGTTGTTTGGGATAGGGTAGTGTATCCTTGCGGCCGTTGTGTTCGATCGTAATGTAGCCTTCTTCAATGTCAATATTCGGCGTGCCGTATTCGCCCATTGTCCCGAGTTTCACTAAGTGACAGTCGGGGAAGTCTTCGCGGATGGCGTACAGCAGGTTGAGTGTTCCGACGACGTTATTGACTTGGGTGAGGACTGCGTGTTCGCGATCGATCATTGAGAAGGGGGCCGAACGCTGTTCGCCGAAATGGACGATCGCCTCTGGTGCAAATTTTCTCATACTTTTGCTGAGAAAATCGTAGTTGGTGATGTCACCGACGAACAAGTCGATCGACTTTCCCGTTAAATCTTGCCATCGCTGGAGTCGTTGCTGAATCGGTGCAATGGGAGTGAGGGTGTCGCTGCACAGTTCCAGATCCCAGTGCCGCCGCACGAAGCTGTCGAGGATGCCAACTTCGTGACCTTTTTTAGAAAGGTAGAGCGCGGTTGCCCAACCGCAATAGCCATCGCCACCAATAACCAGGACTTTCATAAATCAACGGTGAATCTTGCTTGCCAATACTGGGTTAATGTACCAGGTATTGGTGCATTCTGAACCTTTAATCAAGCCTGTTGCCCCAGTTTAGACTCAGTTTTTCGGCATCAAACCAGAATTTCGTCGGCGAAGCTGGCCCAGCGGGTGAATTCAAAGGGGCCGGCTTGAGCTCCCCAGACGTGGGCATCGGTTTCTGGGTCGCGTCCGCGATCGTGGCTGACAAATTTGTTACCATCAATCTCAAATTCGCTGTCTAGATAGGTTTTTTTGCCATTTCTGACGACGGCACAGCCTTTTCCTGGTTCGACGCGACCTTTGAAGCTGTTGCCCGTCCAGTGTGTAAAAAAGGTGCAACCTGGGAGGAGTGTCAGTTGTTCGGTTTTGATTTCTTGCAGCCGTTGGGGTTCGCGGGATGCGCCGTAGAATTGTGCTTCGTTTTCTATGGCATAATTTTCGATGTCGATGCGATCGCCCGCCGGAACTAATTTTAAGACTCGCACTCGGTACGGAGAGTTGATCTCGATGTCGTAGGCTTGTTCTAGATAAAGACTTACTCCGTCCAATACCTCCACGGGTAATGGTCTCATACAGACGCGGATGTGGGCGAAAAAAGGCGGATTTTCAAAGGCTTGGGCTTGATTGCTGAAGTCGGCGGCCATCCAGCGGGCGAGGGTGACTATATCGGTGGAATGAGACATATCGATTTTAGATTTTGGATTTTAGATTGTGGATTGGGGGGAGTAGAAGTTATTTTAGATTAAAGCGAGAGCGATCGATTAGCGATTTGGCTCTCCCACTTATTTAAAAATTCGGGTTTAGGGATTTTCTATTTTTGGGGATAGTCTTAATCAATCAGTAAATCAATGCAACACAAGACTTGAGTTATATCAATTTCGATCTAGCTTTTAACCGCAGATTTCAAGCGGATTAACACAGATGGACGCAGATAATTTAATGATGATTTGAAAGCAATTGAGTACAAATCTAGTTTAAACTACTATAGGACTTACGCACGGCTGTCATGACCTTTGTGTTTTTCCGAAATACTCTTGGGGATCATCTGTAGTTTTACATTTGTAGTGCTGTGTTGCGATCGAGTCTTGGATAGCTGTGCTGTGCGAGACAGCACTAAAAAAAATGCTTTGCGACAGAAATGAGATGCTCCCTACTATCGTTAAAAGCCACTTCAACGACAAAAATCCGGTTTCTTAGGTATTGATGCGTAAGTCATATACAATATCGATTTCCACTCACAATTTTATGTCGAGTCTGCTTGCGGTGCTTTGATCGCAAATGTTACATATAGAACTATTCGGTTCACTAATTTTGCTAATTTAACCAAGCTTCGCAGATATTTGCTCATTAACTTAGCTCGGCTATCATTAACAACTCTGTGGCAGAGAAATATCAATTGTATCTATAGCAATTATCAAAAAAGTGGAAGTGTAATGGCGATACACATCGATTATCAATTACCAAACAAACCAGTATGTTTTACTTTAAATAAAAGTAAAGTAGGCTTTTTTATAAGAAGAATTTAAATCTATGAAGGTCGATATTTTATTGTTAATTTCATTATTGTTGATTGCGTTAGGAGCAGGATTTATGCTCTTGTCAATCATTAAAACTCAAAAGATTTTAGATTTACTAAAAGAACACAGTGGCTACCTACCTTGGAAGATATTGCGGTTTTTGATGGTGTTTTTTTTACTTGGATATTGCCTCGCTTTGTTCTTACTTATTAATCAACAGTGGCAATTCCTTCCTATTTTGATTGGCTTAGTTTTTTGCCTGGGTTCACTATTTGTTCTGCTTAACGTTAATATCTATCATTACACGTTCCAGCAATTATTAGCAACACGAGTTACCCAAGAGGTTTACCGCCGCGCTCAAATCGCAACAGAGACTACCTTATTTGAGCTAAAAAAAACCCAAGCAAAGCTGATTCATAGCGAGAAAATGTCCAGTCTCGGACAAATAGTGGCAGGTATTGCCCACGAAATTAACAATCCCGTTGGTTTTATTCACAGCAACCTTAGATATATCGAGGAATATACTCAAGCAATTCTGAACCTGATACAGCTTTATCATAAATACTTGCCACACCCTCCTACTGAAATTAAAACTGAATTAGAGGCGGTGGATTTTGATTTTGTGAAAAAAGATATTACCAAAATATTACAGTCTATGAATGTCGGCACTACCCGAATCAAAGATATTGTATTATCGTTACGTAACTTTTCTCGTTTAGATCAAGCTGAGTTTAAAGAAGTCGATATTCACGAAGGAATTGATAGCAGTCTGCTAATTTTAAGTCATCGCTTGAAGGATACTTCTTCCCGCCCGCAAATTTCGGTCGTCAAGGAGTATGAAGCGCTGCCAAAAGTAGAGTGCTGTGCGGGACAATTGAACCAAGCATTTATGAATATTATCGCTAACGCTATTGATGCAATTGATGAAAGAAGCGCTGGAGAAAATACTGATCAACTTGAAACAAATGTAGGTCAGATTACTATTCGGACATCTGTAGTCGATGGATTTATTAAAATTGCGATCGCCGATAATGGATGCGGCATATTACAATCGATTCAAGGGCAAATATTCAATCCATTTTTCACCACAAAGGAAATCGGTAAAGGTACAGGAATGGGACTATCTATTAGCTATCACATTATTTGTGAAAAACATCACGGTCAGCTAAGTTGTTCCTCAATTCCTGGAAAACTAACGGAGTTTACAATTTTGATTCCAATTATAATGTGAGGGTTGGTCTGTCCTAATATAGTTTTTATCAAAAATGTGAGTAGTTGAAATTTTAGATTTTAGATTCTTCGACTTACCTCGCGAAACAGAAGTATCTAAAACTTGTACATGGAAGCCGAAGTATTTATAATTTTCTTGAGAAAGGCTATATATTAAAACTATGGTCTAATTGTTGGATCGACCGAAGTATTGGCGGGCTAAATCTAGAGGAAAAGTTCAAGATTTTTTGCAGGAATACTTCGTTCGATCGCTACTTTTACCAGAAGTTAAATGTTCTGGTTTTCAGATCGAAATTACTAAATTAGATTAGTTTGACAGCCCGCAGACCAAACATCAGCACTGTCGCCAAGCCGACCATGCCGCCGAAAATCCCAAAATAAGCTATTGCTCCGGTAAGAGTCATTGCAATTTCTCCCAAACAATCAATAAGAAGACATACACTAAGAACTATAATCTATAATCTAATATCTAAAATCAATAAATATGCACTCAGTGATAAAAGTTGACTTGGGGCCACAATCTTACAATGTTTGCGTGCGATCGGGCGGCTTAGACGAGCTCGGTACGCTGATGGGCGATTTAAGTTTGGGCAAAAAGGTGCTGCTGGTCTCGAATCAGTCGATTTTTCGGCAATATGGCGAAAGAGCAACAGCAGCCCTCGAATCCGCTGGGTTTGAAGTCAGTACCTGCATCCTACCACCGGGAGAACAGTACAAAACGCTAAATTCGGTGCAGAAAATTTACAATGAGGCTTTGGCTAACCGCTTAGAACGTTCCTCGACAATGGTGGCTTTGGGCGGCGGGGTGGTTGGCGATATGACGGGTTTTGCGGCGGCGACTTGGCTGCGGGGCATTAATGTGGTGCAGGTTCCGACTTCGCTACTGGCGATGGTTGATGCTTCTATTGGCGGCAAAACGGGGGTAAATCATCCTTCTGGGAAGAATTTAATCGGGGCTTTTCATCAGCCGCGTTTGGTTTTGATTGACCCGGATGTGCTCAAAACTCTGCCGGCGCGGGAGTTTCGTTCTGCGATGGCGGAAGTCATTAAGTATGGCGTGATTTGGGATGCTGAATTGTTCGGAAAGTTGGAAAATTGCAAGCGTTTGGATCAAATGCGCTATGTGAAGGCGGATTTGTTGGCGGAAATTTTGATCAGATCTTGCCAAGCTAAGGCTGAGGTGGTAAGCAAGGATGAGAAGGAATCAGGTTTGCGGGCGATTTTGAATTACGGTCACACGATCGGTCATGCTGTAGAAAGTTTGACTAATTACAAGGTGATCAATCACGGGGAAGGTGTGGCAATCGGTATGGCTGCGTCTAGCCGCTTGGCTGTGGAGTTGGGAATGTGGGATGCTGAGTGCGATCGCCGCCAGTCTGCTTTAATTGAAAAAGCTGCTTTACCTGCTAAGTTGCCCGCCGGTGTTGATGTTGAGGAGATTTTGAACACTCTGCAACTTGACAAGAAGGTGCAGGATGGCAAGGTGCGTTTTGTGTTGCCGGTGCGATTGGGTGAGGCCGCTGTGAGCGATCGGGTGGATGGAGATGTGATTTTACAAATTTTGAGGGAAATGCTTTAGCTTGAGGTTTATGGGCGTGTTTAACCGCCGTTGAAGGCTGATTAATGCCGATCGCCAAAGCTGTTTTTTCTTTGAATGTTCGATCGGCTTTTCAGCTTAGGAACCGCTGGACTGTGAATTGATTTCCTCCAAAATTTTATCTACTCTAGTAGCCGCTTGAGTTCTGCCCTGCTTGATAAATAATTCCTTAGCTTTTTTGAGGCTGGCTACAGCCTCCGCTTGCTCTTCCTTTGCTCCTTGCTGGTACAAACCAACTCCTAAATTGTTTAAAGCGTCGGGATATAGATCGTTAATTTTAACGGCTTGTCTCCACTGAACAATCGCCTCGGGCAACTTCCCTAGACTTGCCATCGCCACGCCCAAATCGTTGTGAGCTTTGGCGTGCTGCGGGTTGACTTCAATTGCTTTTTGAAATTGGACGATCGCCTCGCTCATTTTACCTTGGCCCGAAAGCAGATTTCCCAACTTGTAATAAATATCCGCTTGTTTGGGATACCGAGTGATTAGTTGTCGGTACAAAGCTTCGGCATTGACCAAATTTCCTTGACCGTAGAGGTCGTTGGCAGTTCTCAAACCCAACGTGTAGCCTTTACCTACAACTTCGCACTTTTTCTCGGAATTGCCTTGCTGCTTGCAAATCCTGAGTTCGTCTCCCTTCATTTCGTAGGATATAACTTCGCGAACTTCCGGCTTTCGGCGCGGTGACTGCAAGTTCTGCGACTGCAAGTTCTGCGAGAGTTGCAGGGCGATTGGTTCAGCTTGTACTGGTTGGGCCGCTGGTACAACATTGCAGATTGCTGTACCCACCAAAATGCTTGGGGCAATCCACCTCAAAGGTTTGAACAAGCGAAACTCTCGATCGTTTTTCATGTCTTTTGTGGAAATGTGTAGTTGATATCCAGGGTTTCACTGCTTCGCCGTGAGAGTCTTAACACATGGCGGCTGACTATTTAACTCGTTATTAACAGTCGAGATATTTTAGCACGCGATTGGCAGATTTTGAGTTAAATTAGAGTATATTCCCGATCGATTCTCAGTCAACCTTAGCAGGAAAGTAGAAATGGGGCAGTCTATTCTCACCATGCTGTTTGCGCTCATCCTCGGCTACGCTGTTAACTCAAGCGTGAAAATAGTCAGCGGTGGCGACGAAGCTTTAGTCGAACGTTTGGGTCAATACAAGCGCACCCTCAAGCCCGGATTGCACTTTATCAGTCCCCTAGTCGAAAAAGTCGTCTGCGTGGACACAAGCCGCGAACGAGTTTTAGATATTAAACCTCAATCAGCAATCACGGGAGATAATGTGGCCCTAGAAGTCGATGCCGTTGTGTATTGGCGGGTTGTGAATTTGCAGAAAGCTTATTATGGAATCGATCAAATTGAAAATGCGATCGCCAACTTAGTTTTAACGACGTTTCGCGCTGAAATTGGTCGGTTGCCCATGCAAGACATCTTGGGTTCCCGAGATGACATGAATAAAAAGTTACTCAAGAAGTTGGACGAAGCTACTGATACTTGGGGCGTTAAAGTAATTCGCGTAGAAATTCAAAGCATTACACCTCCGAAAAGAGTGCAAGAAGCTATGGAATTGGAGCGTGCTACCAAGAGCGAGTGGCAAGCAATGGTCAATAAGGCGATCGGCACTAAGGAGTATATGAGGCTCTTAGTTGAAGCTTTAGACTCCCATCCGAATAGCAAGCAAGTTTTGAATTACTTAGTAACCGAAAAATATTTAGACGCTCAACAAAAATTAGGCGAAAGCGACAACGCCAAAATTCTGTTTATGGATCCGAGAAACATGACAGAAGCCCTCAATGAGTTGATGGGTTCTATGCCGGATGTCCCGTCGCACGGTCATCATCACGGGGGAGAAATGAAAGTAATCGACCAATCAACCGCTCAAGATTGATTTCTGAAGATAGCGTCGGCAACCAAACAAACATCGTGCATTTCTCGGACATCGTGAACTCGCAAAATATCTGCCGAATTTGCGATCGCACCTGTACAAGCCGCCGCTGTCCCCCAAATTCTTTGTTTAGCTTCGGGCTGATTCAAAATGTGACCGATGAAGCTTTTCCGCGATACTCCCACTAAAATCGGACAGTCCAAACCCCGGAATTTTGGCAACTCGCGCAGAAGTTCCAAGTTTTGACTGTAAGTCTTCGCAAAGCCAATCCCGGGATCGATAATTATCTGAGATTTGTCAATCCCCGCAGCCACAGCCACCTCAATTCTAGACTCCAAAAATTCCCGAATTTCCCCAATTAAATCCTGATAATCTGTGAGTTTTTGCATCGTCTGGGGAGTTCCCCGAAGGTGCATCAACATTATCGGCACTTGCAACTGAGCAACAGTTGACAGCATTTCCGAGTCAAAAGTTGCTCCCGAAATATCGTTGACAATATCAGCCCCCGCCTCAACCGCAGCTTGGGCAACCTGCGCTCTGGTAGTATCGACAGAAATCGGAATTGAGGCAAAAATATCGGCTTTTTGCCTCAGCATTTGTACGACAGGTATAACGCGATCGATCTCTTCTTCTAAGGATATTTCCGCTGCTCCGGGTCGCGTAGATTGACCGCCAATATCAATAATATCTACCCCAGATTTTACCATATTTTCAGCTTGCGCTAAAGCAGATTCTATGGTATAGAAATCTCCGCCGTCGCTAAAACTGTCAGGAGTTACATTCAAAACGCCAATCAAATAAGTGCGTTTTCCCCACTCGAAAGTTTTATTTCTAATGGTTAATTTGCGATCGGTCATCAGTTATTTTAAATCTATGTTTAAAAAGTATTTGTAGGGTGCGTCGCCATCAAAAATCCCTTGCATTCAATCGACTTTTCGAGCGGCGACGCACCTTTACTTGTTACCGGACTACCCTTGGCAATCGAGATTCTGGAGACTCTGCCTTAATTCTCCGAAGCGAGGCAGAGCCTCTAGACATGAGTTCCCAGGCTTTTGGCCTGGGAACCAGTTAATTACCAATTACCAATTACCAATTATTTATAATTGACAATTCTATCGAAACTCGCAGCTTCCAAACTCGCACCACCTACCAAAACCCCATCAATTTCAGGCATCGCCATAACTTCATCAATATTCTCCCCTTTCACAGAGCCGCCGTACTGAATTGGCACGCCCGGATTAGTTAATTTACTGCGAATCAAACCAATAACTCGGTTAGCTTCCTTCGTTTCGCAAGTGTCGCCAGTGCCGATCGCCCAAATCGGTTCGTAAGCTATTACCAAATTGTTTTGATCGACACCAACCAAATCTTTTTCCAACTGAGAGAAAATATGAGCTTCCGTTTCCCCCGCATCCCGCTGCTGCTTCGTCTCTCCCACGCAGAGAATCGGAATTAAACCGTATTTCTGAGCAGCTTTCAGCCGCAAATTTACCGTTTCGTCAGTTTCCCCAAAATATTGCCGTCGTTCGCTGTGGCCGACGACGACATAACGAACCCCAATTTCTGCCAGCATTAGCCCGGAAATTTCACCAGTAAAAGCTCCCGACTCTTCCCAGTGAACATTCTGAGCACCGAGTCTGATCCGGCTGCCGTGAAGGTTTTTCGAGAGGGCGCTCAAATCGGTGAAAGGAACGCAAAGCACTACTTCCCGTTCCTCTGGGGTTTCCGTCAAGCAGGACATGAATCCTTGAAGAAACTCTAGGGATTCTGCCCTAGTTTTGTACATTTTCCAGTTGCCAGCTATAACGATTTTACGCACTACTTTTTTAAATCCTTGTCCTTACAACGCAATTTATAGTCTAAAGCTTTAGGGTACATTTTGATCCCTTATTGACCAAACTCGATGCGAGCTTGCTCAACTAAGTCAACGGTGACGACTTCAGTTTCGGCTTCGCGGGCCAATTGCTCGATGCGCACGCGAGCTTGTCCCCGGACAAAATAGGGAATATTTTTCAACTTGGCCTTGGCTTCGGGCGTCCATTTTAAATCGTCTGAGAATTCGGAATCTGTCATGGCGTATGGGTCGATCGACTGCAAGCGCTTAGTTCTGTACTTCGACAAAATTTGTCAGATGACTGAATTTACCATGTTTTGGGGCGATCGGGCGATCGAACTGGGCTTGACTCGGCGGTTAAAACCTAGACTCTACATAAAGAAAGCTAACCGTAGGGTGCGTCAGGGGGCCCGAATCCTTGAGTAGGCGACGAAAACATTCAGCCCCCTGACGCACCCTACAATAACTGCCCAAAAGAAATAGCCGCCACAAAGACGATGATTGGGGAGTGAGCGGTATGTGCTTGTTAAGCAAGACAACAAATCGATGGAGCCACCGAGAGGTTATCTTTGAGAATCAGAAGTTTCTGCTGCGGCTCGTCTCAACCGTTAGACAGCCAGATTGCCTGTTAAACTATAAGAAAGACTGTCTCAGTTGAGACCTCCTTAATAATGTCTGAGAAAAATTTGTTATATGAAATTACTCACTGCCCTCATGCACGGAAATGTCTAGAAGATCCTTCTACAGAAAATCCCTGCCGTGACATAGTTAATTCTCAAAAATCGCTCGATTTAGACAAGTTTCAAATACCTGAACCTTGGAGTGGGCAGATCGAGCAAGCGCCTATTCTTTTTTTGAGTTCAAATCCATCAATTGGTTCTGATGAAGTCTACCCCACTTGGCGTTGGTCAGATAACGATATAAACAATTACTTTAATTATCGTTTTGGAGGAGGGGAAAAGGATTGGATTATCAATGGTAAACAATCCTTGATGAAGGATGGGACATATAGCCATGCTGTTAAGTTTTGGGCAGCAGTCCGTCAACGTGCGATTGAATTACTACAACGGGATGTTAATCCAGGAATTGATTATGCTCTCACCGAGATAGTACATTGCAAATCTCATTCTGAAATTGGCGTAGAACAAGCTCAGGATCAATGCGTAAAAGCCTATTTATTGAGGACTTTAGAACTATCAAGAGCAAAAGTCATTGTGGTTCTAGGAGCTCCTGCGCGCCAAGCGATCCAAAGTCAATTCAATATTTCCTCAACAGTTTCGATATCCGAGTCCATTAAAATCGGGGAATATGAAAGATTTTTTGCTTTTCTTCCACATCCAAATGCGCGAAAGCCTCGTTCTTTTCTTAGGTGTTTACAGGATGATGAACTTGAAAGTCTACGTGCTTCTTTGCGATAGCATCAAATCATAGGGAGAGACACGGGCAGTCGCACAAGCCCATGTACACGAAGCGTCGCAAGTCTATCGGTGAAGTAATGCTGTAGAAAACAGCGATCGCTAAACCTATTGATATTACTCGTTAAGCAATCTTTGCCACAATACCCTCACTTCTTCCTGATCCAACTCAATCCCCAATGAATATAGAACAAGTAGATGCACCCTGATGACAACCTTCGGCTTTAAGCTGAAGGTTTTTTATTATATCACCAACTCTTCTAAGTGATTCAAACATTGCTGAAAAATCTGGTAACGCCGCACACTCTTCCTCAAATGCTTCCGCATCCCCCACATCTTCAACCTCGTATTGCATAATGCGGCCAGGGGACTGTTAGCTAACCGTAGGGTGCGTCAGGGTAGCCCTGTCAAGGTGTTTGCTGAGCTTGCTTCAAAAGTCGAGCTGTAGATACATGACGATGCAGTGGGTCTACAATCAAATCCGGTTTTTTCTTTTTAGGAGAACGAGGTTGTTTAAGGAAAGATT